>JAQXIX010000014.1 GCA_029008005.1 Bacillota bacterium
AAGATGACGTGAAGCTTGTAACAGATGCAATATCACTGGTAATCGACAATCCTGAAAACGAAGAGAAGATGGCAGAAGCGAGAGAAATCGTAAAGAGCCTGACAGACAAATATCCTCTTCACAAGAATTTCCCTTATTAATTAACTATCTTGCTATTTAAAGAAAGGATGCATAAAAAATGAAACTGATTGAAATGTCCGTAAACCAGTATCTCGAGACACTCATTTCTGATGCTCCGGCACCGGGCGGCGGAAGCGTAAGCGCACTGGCAGGAGCACAGGGAGCTGCACTGATTGCAATGGTTTGCGACCTTACTACAGCAAAGAAAAAATACGAAAGTGACCACGATTTATGCAGAGAAATAAAGGCTGAAGCAACAGCACTCTATGACGAACTACGCAAATCCGTCGACCTTGATACAGATGCGTACAATCTTGTTGCAGACGCATTCAAAATGCCAAAATCCACCGACGAAGAAAAGGCTGCCAGAAAAGCCGCTATCGCTGCCGGAACACTGGAAGCCACAAAGGTTCCGTACAACGTTATGCGCATGGCCGGCAAGGGACTGGATCTGGCAAAGAAACTAAACGGTCATTTCAACACAAACTGTGCCAGCGATTTCGGTGTTGGCGTACTGAACTTCCTGGCATGTATGCAGGGAGCTTGGCTAAATGTTAAAATCAACCTTCCGGGAGTAAAAGATGAGGATTTCAAGGCAGAATGCACAGAGACATGCTCGTCGCTTATCTCCGAATACGTGAAAACAGCCAACGACCTGTACTCAGAAATCAGCAATTCACTCTGATAAATGTAATAATACCATCTCAAGGCATTATATTGCCGTAAAAGCCTCTGCAAATTGCGTGCAGAGGCTTTTTTCTTCGCATTATGCCGGAATATCCCGGTTCAAAGGCTATCTTCTTTCTTTAGCCATCAGCAGTGCCGCCATGGTTTTGGCGTCAGCTATTTCTCCGTTTACAGCCTTTGCATACACTTCATCAAAAGGCAGCTCCAGCACCTCAAGAGCTTCATCTTCGTCAGGCTCCTGTTCTCCTGCCGTAAGCCCTTTCATGAGATATATATGTATTACCTCTTCGGAATATCCGCAGCTCGGATTAACATCTCCCAGATGTGTTACGGACGAAGCACTGTAGCCTGTTTCTTCTTTTAATTCCCTATGAGCTACGTCTACCGGATCTTTTTCACCGGGATCTATTTTACCGGCAGGAATCTCCAGTACGGCTCTGCCGCAGGCGTATCTGTACTGGCGCACCATTATTATCTTATCGTCTTCTGTTACGGCAACCATAGCCACCGCTCCGCCGTGTTCGACAATTTCCCTGTACGCCTGTCCGTTCACAGCAGTTACCAGATCTTTTCTGACACTTAATATTTTGCCCTGATAAATTCTCTCTCCGCTTATTTTTTTCTCTTCAAAAATCACTTTTTCGTGCCTCCCGTCATTTCTATGGATCTGTTTACTGCCGCTTCAAAGGCTTCTCTGACTATTTTCTCGAAATCGTTGTCTATCAGGCTGTTTACCGCCTCAATCGTAGTGCCGCCCGGCGAGCATACGTTAATTCTCAGCTGCTCCGGGCTCTCACTGCTCTGCAAAACCATTTCAGCTGCTCCCAGAACCGATTGAGCCGCAAAGATACGAGCCGCTTCAGCCTCCATGCCTCTTGCTTCCGCAGCTTTTGCCAGGGCATCAATATACATGTACGTATATGCCGGACTGCTGCCGCTGACACCTATTACACAGTCAATCATGTGTTCCGGAACGACTTCTGCCCTGCCGATTGAATCAAATATGACCTTTACGGCCTCAAGCTCCGATTCGGAAACATACTCACAAGGCGATAATGAAGTCATGGCCTTTCCTACCATGGCGGGAGTATTAGGCATTATTCTGATTATGCCGGTTTTTTCTCCCAGATACTTCTTGATTGCAGCTATGGAGACACCTGCTGCCATAGATACAAACACTTTCCCTTCGGATACTTCCGGGGCTATTTCTTTAAGGAGTTCCTCCATACCCTGAGGCTTCACGCCTATTATCACTATGTCACAGGCTCTTACAAGTTCTCTCGCATCCTGACATACCGTTACCGGTCCGGACAGCTCTGAGACGATTCTATCGCTTCTCTCGCGTGTTCTGTTGCATATGTACAGACTGTTGCCGCCGCTCTTGCCGGAATTCACATAACCTCTCAATATGGCACCGCCCATATTTCCCGTTCCTATAAAACCTGTTTTCATACTGCGCTCCTTATTACTTCTTTCACAAGGTGATTTATTTCCCTGTATTTAAGTCCTGATTTGTCCTCTACGACAATAAAACCTTCTTCGCATAGAGGGTATTTCATAAATTTCTCTTCATCGAGTCCTTCAAGTGCACGGATATCCGCTGCGGCAATTCCATTACGTCTCATTACGGGAACCCGTATTCTGAAGCTTTTATCTGCCGAGCAGAATTCTGTTTCCGCACTCATCTCCCCAAACGGAAAACTTCTATATTCCACAGGTTTCCTGTCTTTTCTGACAAGCTGTCTGCCTGATGCAACTATACAGTCCGCATAAATGCGGATTTTCTGTACATTCATCAGGGAGGCTTCAGGATTGCCGGGGTTCACCGGAAATCCAAGACCGTACATTGCCCTGTGAAAATCACATTTCCTCAGCACTTCAGTCAGTCTTGTAAGCTGTCTGACGTCATCATTATTGTGAAGAAGAATCTTGCGTTCAAGCTGACCGTCCCCTGTCTTCTCATACATGTTGTACAGTTCAACACTTTCAGCTCCCGAAATTTCATCTTCTCTGTTCATCCAGAAGCCCATGTAGTTTTCGAGAGTTTTCTGCTTAAGATTGGGAACCAGCTTCCTGATTGGAGAATAGCCGTTTACCGCCAGATAAACATCGAGATTATAAGGCATATAAACGTCATCATATCCGTATTTCTTAAGTCTTTTCTCGATAAAAGGTATGTCGAAATGCCTTCCGTTATACGTTACGACAACATCAAGTTCCGAAACCTTATTCATGTATTCATCCAGAGCTTCACCTTCTTCCATCCGGTTTTCGGCCAGCATCTGATACAGCTGCCCTTCCCGGTCATCTGTAATGCATCCGAGGATGAACTTGTTTCTCTCCGGATTGAGTCCGGTTGTTTCTATATCAAGAACACCTGCTTTCATTCCTCCAAAGTAGAAATTCCACAATGTGCTCCCGGTTATTTTTTCATTTATTTTTTCACAAATAGTCTTCATGATTTAATTCTATATGATTTTTCAGCACAAAACAAGAGAGACCCTTGCGGATCTCTCTTGTTAAAAGGGGTATTGGGATTAGAGATTAATGAGGTTATCAGGGGGATAACCACATATGAATTTTACAATGTTTCACGTAAAATTGCAAGAGTTTTTCTCGTTTCCCTTGATATTAACCTTTTTATTTAGCTGTTTCTTCAGCCAGAGCACTTTCAATGATTTCCAGACCAGCCTTCATCTGTTCGTCAGTTACGCACAGTGGAGCCAGAATTCTGATAACGTTGTTGTAAGTTCCTGCTGCTTCAAGCATGAGTCCCTTGTTCATAGCGTTCTGAACGATTCTGCTAACCAGGTCAGCATCTGGTTCCTTAGTTACAGGATCCTTAACGAGTTCAACACCCATCATAGCGCCTGTTCCTCTTACATCACCGATGCAAGGATACTTCTTCTGCAGTTCTCTGAGTCCGCTTCCGATTACGTCAGCAACGTGGAGAGCCTTTGCAGGATAGTCATCTCTTTCCATAACTTCGATAACCTTAAGAGCTGAAACTGCTGCCAGAGCGTTAGCACCGTAAGTTCCGCCGATAGTACCGCCGTTAATCTTGTCCATGATTTCCTTTCTTGCAACGATTGCTGAGAGAGGAATTCCGCCTGCGATTGACTTAGCTGTAGTCATGATGTCAGGAGCGCATCCTGCATCCTTGTAGTACTGTGATGCGAACATCTTACCTGAACGTGCCCATCCGCACTGTACTTCGTCACATACCATGAGGATTCCGTGTTCGTCACAAATCTTTCTAACTGCCTTAACCCATTCGATAGGTGCAGGAATGAATCCGCCTTCGCCCTGTACAGGTTCGAATACGATTGCTGCGCACTGATCATATGGAGTAGCTTCGATAAATACGTCTTCCAGCTTCTTTACATAGTAGTCGATAGCAGCCTGTCCTTCCAGGTTACCAGGAGCTCTGTAAAGGTTAGGGAATTCAGCTCTGTATACACCATCAGGGAATGGACCCATACCTACTGCGTAAGCTTTCTTAGCTGTCATTGTCATTGTCAGTGCAGTTCTTCCGTGGAATGCGCCTGTGAATACGATGATGTTAGGTCTTCCAGTGTAGTTTCTGGCAACCTTAACAGCGTTTTCGTCTGCTTCTGAACCTGAGCATACGAAGAATGCCTGCTTTTCGTCTCCCTTAACAGGAGTAATTCTAGCCATTTCTTCAGCCAACTTTACATATGGTTCGTGAGTTGTGATGTTGAACATTGAGTGGAAGTACTTTTCTGACTGAGCCTTTACAGCTTCGATAAGTTCAGGATGGCTGTAACCGATGTTCAGTACGCCTACGCCTGCAATCCAGTCGAGGAATACGTTTCCGTCAACGTCTTCGAACATTGCGCCTTCACCTCTTTCGATAACTGCTTTGTATGCAGTACCGATTGCCTTAGGTGTAGCCTTTGCTCTTCTTTCGATGAGCGCCTGTGCCTTAGGGCCAGGAAGTGCAGTTTTAATGTTTGGTAATGCTGTTCTTAATTCTGACATAATTTTCCTCCTTGAAATTTTATGTTTTATATTATTAGCTTTGCTAATCTATATCAAGCTCTGCGAGCTTTCTATACAGTGTTGCTCTTGAGAGTCCGAGTTCTCTCGCGACCGTTTCCTTAACTCCACCGCACTGTTTCATTTTCCTGATTATTACTTCTCTTTCAAAGTCCTTAACCTGTTCCGAAAGGGTTTTGTTCATGTCACAGTGGTTCGAAATAAGCTGTTCTCTTTCTTTGCCGTTTTCTTCGGATTCCGTTCCGGCCGCCGGTTTATTTGCCTCCGTAACATCTCTGAATGAAACTACAATTCCCTGTATTTCATCACCTTTCATATAAGGCTTAACGGCGATGATGAAATGAAGATTATCTCTGCCTACTCTCAGAACCTCTTCGTTCTCAGTGTATCCGACTCCTGTTTTAAGAACTTTTGCTGCCGGACTGTCCGGCATAAGCTTGCTTATGTGTGTTCCGACAAGTTCTCTCTTGGTAGTCTTCAAAAGTGCAGCCGCAGCGGCGTTACAGTGCTTAACGTATCCGGTCTGATCCAGCGCGAATATTCCTTCATGAGCCGTTTCAAGAACCGTCGTCATTTCGTCTCTTGATTCTTCGGCATTTTCCAGAGTTTCCTGCTGATCTGCCTTTGCCGCCAGAAGTTCCGCCATCCTTTCAACGAAACCGATCATATTTCGGTTTGTATCCGAAAGAATTTCCTTCTGTTCTTCACTAAATGCAACAAGCCCTATGATTCCTATGGGTCTGCCTTTGAGGATAATCGGCGTACAGATTTCCGCACGTTCTCCGTAAACTGTCCCTCCGGCACCTTTCTCGTCATAGTTTCTGTCTGCCAGAGCATCGGCAACATATTGAGTCTTACCGACTCTCAATGTACGGGCATAGAGATAGTTCCCCCTCAGGTTTCCTTTCTCTTCTTTCATGCCGAGCATGTCCTGGTAAACTCCGGTTCCTCCAACGATATTCAGTTTGTTATCGACTATTTCAACCTCAACCTTCAGTGCTATTCCTATTGCTTCCGCAACCTGCTGAACACTAGTCTTGATTCCTCTTAAATCTGCCATGATAACGCCCTGTCTTCATAAGATATATTACATTCAATAACATTTTAACATACTGTCACTGAAGTCATAGAATGCATTTTCTCATTATCGGCACATTTCTGCCCACCTTAACATAACTAGTTTGCTATGTTTTCATTGCTTATTTTGTTACGAATTTATTTTTCTCTTTTCACGTTCCTCTCTCACAGCTTTTATTTCTTCCGGTGAAAGATTAATATTCTTGTCGGCTTCATCACTGTCCGCCAGAACAGACGCCAGATTAATCGCCGACTTCTCCAGTTCCTGAATTATGTTGTTGATTTTAACAAGCTTGTCTGTGGATGTATTCTTGTTCAGGTTCAGATTAGCGTTATAAACTATATCCTCCAGCCTGCGGCGGACATCGTAGAGATCCTCTCTCGCTCCGTTTATTTTCTGTTCATCCATCTCATCAGCCTTTGCCTGCTCCATTGTGACTACTTCTCCCGACGCAAGCTGAAGTTCATATTCGGAATTCCTGAGAACAGGTTCAACATCCAGTGCCGTCTCCGTTCTTACGAGTTCTGCAAAATCCATTTTAGCATCATGTTCGCCGTGAACAAGAAATACCTTTGACGGTTTCTTAACAAATCCCTTAAGCCATGTTATCAGTCCGTCTCTGTCCGCATGTCCCGAGAAGCCCTCGAGATTGTGTATCCGGGCATTTACCTGCACCTTCTCTCCGAAGAGAGTCACTTCTTTCTGTCCTTCAACCAGAGCTCTGCCCAGGGTTCCTTCGGCCTGATATCCGACAAAGACAATGCTGGATCTGCTGTCATAAAGATTATGCTTCAGGTGATGACGTATTCTTCCGGCCTCGCACATTCCGCTGGCGGAAATAATCACCTTAGGTTCTTTGTCAATATTCAGCCACTGTGATTCTTCACTTGTCCTTGTGAACTTCAGTCCCTCAAAATCAAGAGGATTGTCTCCGCGACTTATGTATTCCTTAGTATCCTCGTCAAAAACCTGAGCATTGTTCTTAAACACTTCCGTTGCCGTTGTTGCCATAGGACTGTCAACGTAAACCTTTAAGCCGGCAAAATCTTTTCTGTACTCGCTGTCACTGTCTATTACACGATTAAGCTCATAAATCAGTTCCTGTGTTCTTCCTACGGCAAAAGACGGGATGACTGTATTTCCGCCTCGTTTCACCGTATCTCTGATAATATCCATCAGCTTCCTTACGTCCAGGGAGTTCTTCGGGTGAAGGCGGTTTCCGTATGTCGTCTCCATTATTACGAAATCGGCTTTTTTAATAATGGTCGGGTTTCTGAGAATCGGCCTGTCCATTACTCCCAGGTCTCCGGAAAAGACGATTTTTGATACTGCATCTCCTTCCTTGACCCATATTTCTGTAATTGCAGAGCCGAGTATATGACCTGCATCATTAAATACAACGCTGATTTCATCGTTCAGTTCAATAAGCTGGTCGTACAATACAGGTTTAATAAACTTGAGTGCGTCCTCAGCATCTCTCTGAGTATAGAGAGGTTCCGTTTCCGGTCTTCCTGCTCTTCTGTTCTTTCTGTTCTGCCATTCTGCCTCCTGCTCATGAATATGACCACTGTCTATTAGCATTACTTTCAGCAAGTCCGCTGTTGCATCAGTACAATAGATTTTGCCCTTGAACCCTCTCTTGACGAGAAGCGGAATTCTTCCGCAGTGATCGATATGCGCATGGCTGAGAATCATATATTCCACTTCTGACGGATCAAAAGGAAACTCCTCGTAATTCATTTCCTCCTGTGCCTTGCCGCCCTGAAACTGACCGCAATCCAGAAGGAGGCTGTGATTTTCCGTAGTGATAAGATGACATGATCCCGTTACGCCTGTTGTAGCTCCGCAAAATTGAACCTTCATTTCCTACCTCCCAATAATGTCCTTTATCAACTGCCTTTCACATGGTTTTTCTTTTTCTATCTCAAAGGCTTCAGCACAGATTGATGCCGCCGCCTCAAGCTTTTCTTCGGAATCCCCGTATACTCTGCACAAAACATCTCCCTTTTTCACCATGTCTGTGCGTTTCTTTTCCAGTAGAACACCTGCATTCAGATTTATCGAATCGCCTTTTTTCTCTCTTCCGGCACCTGTATGTCTTGATGCAATTCCGATTTTCATAGCATCAATTTCACTGACGTATCCATCGGAATCAGCTGTTATATTTCTGCACAGCATAGCTTTTCCCATTAATTCCGGATTATCTGCCACTTCAGGATTTCCTCCCTGCATCCTGACAAATTCACGGAATTTCTCAAGAGCACTGCCCCTTTGTATTGCATTCTTCGCTCTGCTGATTCCTTCTTCACTGCTGACGTTCAGGCTCATTGAAATCATCATTCCTGCCAGGAAAACCGAAAGCTCAGTTATATCTTCCGGTCCTTTTCCCTTAAGGACTTCTATTGCTTCCGCAACTTCAAGACTGTTTCCTACAGCCTTTCCTAGAGGCTGGTTCATGTCGGTAATTACTGCCATCGTCTTCTTGCCTGCTTTATTGCCGATATCCACCATCCATTGTGCCAGCTCCGCAGCTTCTTCTTCGGTTTTCATAAATGCGCCTTTGCCCCATTTGACATCAAGCAGTATTCCGTCGGAACCCGAAGCAAGTTTCTTGCTCATAATGCTGGATGTAATCAGACCTGTATTCTCAACGGTTCCGGTCACATCACGAAGCGCATATATTTTTTTATCTGCAATTGCGATTTTTTCGGATTGTCCGATGACGGCTATACCGGCAGTGTTTACCTGATTCGCAAAATCCTCTCTCGAAAGGGAAATTCTGAATCCGGGTATGGCCTCAAGTTTATCTACGGTTCCTCCTGTGAAACCCAGTCCCCTGCCGCTCATCTTAGCAACAGGAACTCCGCACGCCGAAGCCACAGGTGCTGCAATCAATGTCGTTTTATCGCCTACACCACCTGTGCTGTGCTTGTCCACCTTGAAGCCCTTAACATCGGATAGATCTGCAATTTCCCCTGAATCACGCATTGCCTCGGTAAGCACCACAGTCTCCTCAACGCTAAGCTTCCTGAAGAAGACTGCCATTAGAAATGCAGCCATCTGATAATCAGGAATCGTTCCTTCAGAATATCCTTTAATGAGAAATTTTATTTCTTCTGCAGACAGCTCTTCGCCGTCTCTTTTTTTTCTTATTATATCCAGTATATCCATACTGCTATTATATCACCTGAAAAAACATTGGGGTATCCAAAAAACGAAAACCAATTGAAAAATCCGAAGCCCAACGGTACTCCGGATTTTTCAATAGTGTATAAAAATGATTTTAGAGAATTTCTTAGAAACCACCGAACATGCAGAGCATTACTCCGCAGGCAACTCCCGATCCGATTACGCCGGCAACGTTAGGTCCCATAGCGTGCATGAGAAGGAAGTTTGACGGATTAGCCTTCTGACCTTCAACCTGTGATACACGGGCTGCCATAGGTACCGCAGATACTCCTGCAGATCCGATAAGCGGGTTAATCGGCGTCTTTGAAACAGCATTCATCAGTTTAGCTATAAGCAGACCGCCTGCTGTTCCGAAGCAGAATGCCAGTACGCCGAGGATTACAATCTTGATTGTATCCCATGTGATAAATGTATCACCTACAGCTGATGCACCTACGCAAGTTCCCAGTAAGATTACCAGAATGTTTGAAAGTGCATTGGAAGCTGTATCCGAAAGTCTCGTTGTACGTCCGCATTCCTTGAAGAGGTTACCCAGCATGAGCATACCGATAAGCGGTGCAACTGACGGAAGAATCAGCGCGATTACTATAGTAACAGCAATCGGGAAGAGAATCTTTTCTCTCTGAGAAACCGTTCTCAGCTGTTCCATCTTTATCTTTCTTTCTTTCTCTGTAGTAAGCAATTTCATTATCGGCGGCTGAATTACAGGTACAAGCGCCATGTACGAGTAAGCCGCAACGGCAATCGGTCCGAGCAGATGATCTGCCAGCTTGCCTGTCAGATATATAGCAGTAGGGCCGTCGGCTCCTCCGATGATACCGATGGATCCTGCTTCCTGTGCAGTAAATCCGAGGGCTATAGCCGAGAAGAATGCGAAGAATATTCCCAGCTGAGCCGCAGCTCCCATAAGCAGTGACTTAGGGTTGGCAATAAGCGGACCAAAGTCTGTCATAGCACCTACACCCAGGAATATCAATGAAGGCAACACAGGCTTCAACAAGTAGAATATACTGAATATGCCCGCATCCGATAACTGATTTGAATTAGTTACACCCTCATGAACAATGTCGTTAATGAATATACCTGTCATAGGCAGGTTTGACAGCAGCATACCGAAGGCAATCGGAACCAGCAGCAAAGGCTCGAACCCATGTTTAATCGCCAAATAGAGAAACAGTAATGCCACAACAATCATGATCCCGTTCTGATATCCGAAATTGGCTATGCCTGTAGAATCCCAGAACTTAAGTAAAGTATCGCCTATAGCGCCCATAAGTTTGCATCTCCTTTTTAAATAATGACAATATAGTGCTTTCACACCGATAAAATATTAACACAGCGTCTATATCAAAACAAGTTGTATTTAATAAATATAATGTATACAAGAGCCTCCGTGACACGCTGATTATCATCTACAATTTCATCGTCAGACCTATCTTCTGTTTATCGTAATCAATCTTAATAATACGCACTTTTACAGTATCTCCGACAGATACGACATCCATTGGATGGCTTATGTATTTTCGGCTCATTTCGGAAATGTGAACGAGGCCGTCATTCTTCACGCCTATGTCCACAAATGCCCCGAAATCCACTACATTTCTCACTGTTCCTTCAAGTTCCATATCAAGCTTCAGATCTTCAAAAGCTCTCACATCATTTCTGAATACAACAGGAGGTGCATCCTCACGGGGATCTCTGCCGGGCTTTTTCATTTCACGGATTATATCGGTAATCGTAGGCACTCCGGCATCCAGATCTCCGGCCAGTTTTTCAACTGCTTTTTTCATATTGCGCACCGGTTTTTCGGCCGAAAGTTCAGCCAGTGCTTCGAGGCCTTTGCCTCTCCTCTTAGGCTTTTCCTTTTCACCGTACATATCCCATATTCTGTCATCGATATCGGAAAGCTTGCCCCCTGCCCTTCTCAGGTCATCGGATGAATATCCGAGTTTTTTCAGCATCTCCTCGGCAACCTGATAGGATTCCGGGTGAACCGCTGTGTTGTCGAGAGGATTATCGCCGTCGGATATTCTGATGAATCCCGCACACTGGCCGTAAGTTTTGTCTCCCAGCTTCGGAACCTTTTTAAGCTCTTTTCTGTTTCTGTAAACACCATTTTCCTCTCTGTAGGCAACGATATTTTTCGCGATACCCATATTGATGCCGGCAACGTGTGAAAGGAGAGACGGCGAAGCCGTATTCAGCTCGACTCCCACTCTGTTAACACAATCTTCCACAACATTGTCCAGAGCACCCTCAAGGAGCGTCTGATTTATATCATGCTGGTACTGCCCTACGCCTATGGATTTGGTCGGAATCTTCACAAGCTCGGCGAGAGGATCCTGGAGACGTCTTCCCAGAGACATTGCTCCTCTGACCGTAACATCAAGATCAGGATATTCCTCTGCAGCCAGCTTTGATGCAGAATACACAGAGGCACCTGCCTCGTTGACAATTGTGTATCTTATGTCCTTGCCGATTTTCTTAATGAAATCCGCAACAACCTCTTCCGTTTCTCTCGATGCTGTGCCGTTCCCTATTACAATAGTGTTAATATCGTATTTATCCACAAGCTTCTTAAGTGTCGCTTCGGTTCCGCGAATATCCTTCTTCGGCTCTGTAGGAAAAACAGTCGTATAAGCTCTGAGCCTTCCTGTTTCATCTAATACGGCGACTTTGCAGCCTGTTCTGTATCCCGGGTCTATGCTGATGATTCTCGCGCCTTTAACCGGAGGCACCATGAGAAGCTTCTCCGTATTCTTCGCAAAGACCTTAATCGCTGACGCCTCTGCTCTCTCCGTGAGCATGTTTCTCATTTCTCTTTCAACGGAAGGAGCCATAAGCCTCTTATATGCATCTTCTATTGTCCTGCGCAAAAGCTCCGTACAAGGAGATGACTCATCTGTTATTACGGCCTGCCCGATAAGCTCCTCCATTTTCACGCTGTCGGTTACGATTCTGACCTTCAGCTTCTTTTCCTTCTCGCCTCTGTTAATTGCCAGCACTCTGTGATCGGGAATTTTTGAAACAGCCTCACTGTGATCGTAGTACATTTCGTATACCGTCTTTTCTTCAGCATCCGCCGCTTCCGTTGAAATAACACCTTTTTCGAGAGTTGCGTTTCTGATTGTGTCGGTTATTTCCGCATCATCGGATATTCTCTCGGCAATAATATCGCAGGCACCGCCGATGGCGTCATCTACTGTTTCAACACCCTTATCCGTTCCCGTAGCACTGTCGATATAAGCCTTTGCTTCTTCTTCCGGATTACCTTTTCCCTGTGCGAGGATAACTTCCGCCAAAGGCTCAAGGCCTCTTTCCTTAGCTTTTGAAGCTCGTGTTGATTTTTTCTTTTTAAATGGTTTATACAGATCCTCGACACGTCTCAATATAGTCGCTTCGCGTATCTGTGCCTCCAGTTCCTCAGTCAGCTTTTCCTGCTCGGCTATGAGCCTGATGACTTCTTCCTTTCTTTCTTCCAGGTTTCTGAGATATGTAAGTCTCTCATCGAGATCTCTGAGCACTGTATCGCTCAGTCCCCCTGTGGCTTCCTTTCTGTAACGAGCGATGAAGGGAATTGTATTCCCTTCATCGATAAGCTTAACTGTATCTTCTACTTGTGTCTTTCTGATTCTGAATTCTTCTGCCAGTATTTCTGTTATGTTCATGTTAATCCTTCTGCTTAAGTTTTTCGTTAATAAAATAATCGAGATCTCCGTCCATTACCGCCTGGACATTGCCTACCTCTGCCGATGTTCTGTGATCCTTTACCATGGTGTACGGCTGGAACACGTATGACCTGATCTGGCTTCCCCATGTTATCTGGTTATAGTCACCCTTCAGTTCATTGAGAGATTCTTTCTCCTCCTGTTCTTTCAGTTCTATGAGCTTCGACATGAGCATCTTCATAGCGTACTCTCTGTTCTGAATCTGGGATCTCTCATTCTGACATGTTACGACAATATGTGTCGGCAGATGAGTGATTCTTACTGCCGAATCCGTCATGTTAACGTGCTGACCGCCTGCACCGCTGGATCTGTAAGTATCGATTCTTATATCGTCAGGATTTATTTCTACCGTCTTGTCATATTCAATTTCGGGAGTTACGTCAAGAGACGCGAAAGAAGTATGACGACGACCCGACGAATCAAAAGGCGATATTCTCACAAGTCTGTGAACACCTTTCTCGTTTTTCAGATATCCGTAAGCGTAATCACCTTCAACGAGAAGTGTGGCGCTTTTGATTCCGGCTTCCGTATCGTCATTCATTTCCATTATCTTATACTTGAAGCCTCTCTTCTCGCACCATCTCGTATACATTCTCAAAAGCATCTCGGCCCAGTCCATAGCTTCTGTGCCACCGGATCCCGCATGTACGGAAATAATGGCATTATTCCTGTCATATTTACCGTCAAGCAAAGTCTTCAGCTTCAGATTTTCTATATCTGAAACAAGTTTTTCCTTTGCCTCACCGGCTTCTCCGGCCATTAGCTCCGCTTCATCGGAATCTCCGCTCTTCTCTGCTTCCTCTGACATCTCGATCATAACCTCCAGATCGTCCATTCTTCCTGTCAGATCATCATATTCCTCAAGAGCAGCCTCGATAGACTTCTTCTCTTTCATGACTTTCTGGGCATTTTCCTGATCTTCCCAGAATCCCGGTACAGTTATTTTCTCGTCAAGCTCAGCCAGATCTTTTTTAAGCTTTTCCGGATTAAGTGCTTCTCCGGCCTCCACCAGTTCTCTCCGCAGTGAAGGCATTTCATTCTTTAATTCATCTGTAAGTATCAATTTTTTCTCTCTTTTCTGCTTATATCTGTAAATTACTGCTGATTTCTTCCGCAGCAGTGCTTGTATTTCTTGCCGCTTCCGCACGGACACGGATCGTTTCTGCCGATCTTAGGTGCATCGCGTCTCACTGTTTCCTGTTTGTGCTCACGATTAGGAACTGCAGCCTCTGCCGGCGCCTGTCCCATATCCACACTGCCTCCTGCTGCTTTTGCACGAGCTGCCTGGGCTCTCATCTCGCTGTCATCGAAATCATCCTTGTGAGATACTCCGGCACCGATTACGTTCTTTCTCTCTGTTGTCGTAGTAATCGTAACATTGTAGCAGAACTTGACGAATTCCTCCTGAATCGAGGATACCATCAGTTCAAACATAGCGAAACCTTCATGTGCATATGCAGCTGCAGGATCCTGGCCTCCGAGACCTCTGAGTCCTATACCGCTTTTAAGCTGATCCATTGCGTCGATGTGATCCATCCACTTGTTATCAACAACACGGAGGAGGATCATACGCTCAACTTCACGAAGTCTGTCAACTCCGATTTCCTTTTCCTTCTCGTCATATATCTCGCTGAATTCTTCGTAAAGACCATTTTTAAGTGATTCTTCATCCATATTGGACAGGTCTTCTCTATCGAATTCCAGAGGACTGAATTTATCGGTGAATTTGCAAAGTCCCTTGTTCATTGTTTCGAAGTCCCATTCTTCAGGGTACTTGGATGCAACTGTAATCGGATCCACAATTTCGTCTATGAGCTTGTGCATCATCATATCTATATCTTCACGGAGATTTTCGCCGAAAAGAACTTTCTTACGCTCGCTGTATATTATCTCACGCTGCTTGTTCATTACGTTGTCGTACTGGAGAACGTATTTTCTGATTCCGAAGTTTCTGCCCTCGACTTTTTTCTGAGCATTCTCTATCTGCTTCGTAATCATCTTGGCTTCAATCGCCTCGTCTTCCTCTACTCCCAGCTTCGTTACTATATTCTGCATTCTGTCTCCTCCGAAGAGTCGCATAAGTTCGTCTTCCATGGAGATACAGAATACTGTCTGTCCCGGGTCTCCCTGACGTCCGGAACGACCTCTAAGCTGGTTATCTATACGTCTGGATTCGTGCCTTTCCGTACCTATTATGCAAAGTCCTCCCAGTTCTCTGACTTTCTCCTGCTCAGGTTTTCTTTCTTCCTTAGCTTCCTCCAGAAGCTTTCTGAATACTTCTCTTGCCTTGAGAAGCTCTTCATCATCACTTCTCACAAAGCTTGTGGCAAAGGCAATCTGTTCCTCGTCATAGCCAAGCTTCTCCATTTCTTTTTTCGCCTGGAATTCCGGGTTTCCGCCAAGAATAATATCTGTACCACGACCGGCCATGTTTGTGGCGATTGTAATTGCTCCTTCTCTTCCGGCTTCGGCGATTATCTGCGCTTCCTTCTCATGGTGCTTGGCATTCAGTATGTTAAATGACTTAATACCGCGCTTTCTAAGAAGATCTGCGATTATCTCGGATTTTTCAATTGAAATCGTACCTACAAGCACAGGCTGTCCTGTTTTATGAGCTTCGACAACTCTGTCGGCAATTGCCTTGTATTTTCCTCTTTCTGTTGCATAAACCGCATCCTGCAGGTCTTTTCTCACTACAGGCTTGTTTGTCGGAATAACAACAACGTCCATGTTGTATATATCGGTAAATTCGCCTTCTTCTGTCTTTGCGGTACCTGTCATTCCGGCCAGCTTGCCGTACATTCTGAAGTAGTTCTGAAGAGTTATTGTCGCCAGAGTTTTTGATTCCGAACGTACGAGAACGCCTTCCTTGGCCTCTATTGCCTGATGAAGTCCGTCGCTGTATCGTCTTCCGAACATCATACGTCCTGTGAATTCATCTACTATTATTACTTCACCGTCGCGTACAACATAGTCAACGTCTCTCTTCATCATGTTGCGTGCTTTCAGAGCCTGCATAACGTGATGGTTGACTTCCATATTTTCCGGATCCGAGAAGTTTTCTATATTAAAATAGTTTTCGCATTTCTCGATACCTTCTTCTGTAAGAGCTATCTGCTCGTCCTTTTCTTCTATTGTAAAATCTGTTTCTTTAACAAGTCCTTTAACGAAGCTGTCGGCTCTTCTGTACATGTCGGTGGACTTGTCGCCGCGGCCCGAAATAATCAGCGGTGTTCTGGCTTCATCAATAAGGATCGAGTCAACTTCGTCTATGATTGCGTAATTCAGCTCTCTCTGCATCATCTGTTCACGATATGTCACCATATTGTCTCTCAGATAATCGAAGCCGTACTCGTTGTTTGTTCCATATGTAATGTCCGCTTCATAGGCAGCACGTCTTTCTTCTTCCGAAATTCCGTGGATAACGCATCCTACTGTAAGCCCCAGGAACGTATAGAGCTTGCCCATCCACTCCATATCTCGCTTGGCCAGATAGTCGTTGACTGTTACAACGTGAACGCCTTTGCCTTCCAGTGCGTTAAGATACGCTGCGAGAGTTGCCACAAGTGTTTTACCTTCACCTGTTTTCATTTCGGCGATTCTTCCCTGGTGGAGTACAATTCCGCCGATTACCTGTACGTAGAAATGTTTCATTCCCAGTGAACGCCATGCTCCCTCTCTGCATACAGCAAAAGCTTCAGGCAGTATTTCGTCAAGTGTTTCCCCCTCTTTCAGCCTTTGCCTGAATTCATCTGTCTTGCCGCGAAGCTCTTCATCTGACAGCTTCTGCATCCCTTCATCAAGTGCCATTACTTTATCGGCAATCTTTGAGACTTTTTTTACTTCTTTCTCGTTAAGGTCGCCGAAGATTTTTTCCATTAAACTCATTTCAAATCCTCTTTCCTTTCGTTTGTATCTGTTTTATCATTTTCAAGCTCTTCGAGAACAAGATTTATCTCGAGGGCTTTTCTTTCGTCTGCTTTCGTTACTCTGACCTTGATCAGTTTGTCATCGATTTTCTGCTGAAATCTGTCATCTTTTTTCGGAATCCTGTCCAGAACCATTGATACCCATCCGTTGACCGTATTGACTTCCTGAATTTCCTCATGTATCTCCAGGTAGTCGAATACTTTGTACAGATTGGCACCGCATCTGATTCTGTAGCTGCCGTTCTGAAGAGGCATCACTTCCTTATTCTGTATTACGTCGTACTCGTCGTAGATTTCTCCGACCAGTTCTTCAATCATGTCCTCCATAGTAACGAGTCCGGCTGTCCCTCCGTATTCATCTATTACTATTGCCATATGGCTCTTGAGCTTTTGCATCTTCCGGAGCAGGTCAAAAATTTTTATTGTCTCCGTAACAAATACAACCGGCGTTACGAAATCGGCTATCGTTCTGTTTTTTCCCAGAACGTAATAGTGGAAGTCCTTCTGGTGTATTACTCCGATTATCTTATCGATTTCTTCTTCGTATACAGGAAGTCTGGAGAAACCTGTTTCTCTGAAAATCCTTTCCAGTTCCTCTTCGCTGCAGTCGATATCTATGGCTTCCATTTCCGGACGAGGTGTCATAACATCCTCTGCCGTAAGCTCATCGAATTCAATGGCGTTCTGTATCAGTTCGCTTCTCTCTCCGTCTATACTTCCGCCGGTTTCTGCTTCTTCAACCATTGTGAGTATTTCGTCATCTGTTATTGTATCCTCTTTATTCAGCTTGAAAACAATGCAGACGAGCTGCTTCCACTTGGTAAATACGAAGTTAACAGGTGTGAGTATCGCCATGAAAAAGCTAATAAGAGGTGCGGAAAACATAGTGAAATTCTCTGCTTTTTCTTTAGCTATATTCTTAGGGGTGATTTCGCCGAAAATAAGTACTATCACTGTAATTACAACTGTTGCTATTGTTGCACCGTATTCTCCGTAAAGGGACACGAACAGCACCGTAGCTATTGCGGTCATGGCTATATTAACAATGTTATTGCCTACAAGTATCGTTGTAAGCAGCTTGTCGTATGAATCCGACAGACGGAGAACTTTTTCGGCTCTTTTGTTTCCGTCGTTTGCCATGTTTTTAATACGGATTCTGTTAAGTGATGTGAATGCTGTTTCTGTCGCACTGAAGTATGCAGAAAAAATTACAAGAAAGGCAATGGCCAGAATTTCTGCTGTAATGTTTCCTTCCATGTTAATGCGGGAGCCTCCTTATGCTGATTTTTTGAAACATTTATACAGATTAAATTATATCGCAAAAACATGTGAATTGGCAATGAATTGTTGTCATGCGACCGGTGTTAAGTTATTGCGGATTCGCCATGTGAGCTCCATGGACCTTTGCGATTAAAGGTATTATGGCTATTATTATGGGCGTAACTATTGCAGCCTTCCTTAAAAATGACCCGGATAATAAAAAAAGACTTCTCTCCGGAGAAGTTGTCGGTATGATTATTGCCGGTGCCTTTATGGTTGTCGGCTACTATGCAGCTGAAGGAATAATGTACGGTAACTGGACTGTTACAAGTTCTGTTACAACACGAGGGCAGCACTGCCGGCCGGTTGAAAACCGGTTGGAGGTGCTGCCCCTTTCCCATCTTTATTATCAGGTATTACCCTGCTGTTTTTCGGAATTTGCAACATAAACGCCTATTAGAATTACCGCTGCACCTGCTAACTGAAGTGCGGTCAGGTTTTCTCTCATAAACAGTGCTCCGGAAATAATCGCCACGACTGTTGTAATTCCCACAAACGATGATGTTTTGTTAACACCGATTCGCGCAATTGCCAGATTCGAAAGAAAAAAAGCAAATATGGAACAGCCTATTCCCTGATAGAGAATCGCTATCAGGAAAGAAGATTCTCTAAAAGGCAATGTCAACAGCTCATTTACGCTGCCCTTCGCAAAAGCTTCAGCCAGTGCATAAACAGCGAAAACCACTGCTCCCGCTATAATCATCACATATGTGATTTCCGCACCTGACAAGCCGGATGCTTTATCGACAAAAACACAATACATGGAATAAGAAATAACAGCAACGACAAGTGCCATATAGCCTATTACCGATAAACTTGACGTAATTCCCACTGCCACTACAGTCAGTATCACACCAAAGAGAGTAATGAGAATACCTGTAACCTGAAGCTTTGTCGGCACCTTTTTAAGAATGAGTGCTGATGCAATCAGTGACACAACAGGTATGCACGCTATGAATATTCCGCTTTCCGATGAAGTTGTATTGCTGATTCCGACAGTCTCTCCAACGAAATAAATACACGGACAAAAAATCGCCACTATAATAGCGGGCTTAAGATCTTTACCCTTTAAATCCACTTTCATAACTCCCGTAATAGCAAGCAGAGTCATAGCAATGAACGCCACTAAAAATCTCCATCCCAAAAGCGCAGACGTATCTGCAAGATTAGTTGCCTGCTTAGAAAACATGAAGCTCATTCCGTACAGAACTTCACATCCTACGGCACAGAGACAACCTATTAATACATAATTTTTCTTTTCCGTCATTTTCTCAGAACACATCCCCTATTATCTCTTTTTCCGCAAAGAATACTGTCGTTCCTCCCGTATGCAGGAACAGCACATCGGAGCCCTCGGGAATTCTGCCCGACTTAATATCGGCAATCATTCCCGCAAAGGCTTTTGCCGTATAAACAGGATCAACAAGTATCCCCTCTTTTCGTGCCAGCAGCTTTATTGCTTCGCTTCCCTCGCTGCTTGGAACCTCGTATGCTTCTCCTGCGTGCGAGGCATCTACCACGAAGTCACAGACTGTGATTTCAGCCTTTGCGTCAATAAGCCTGAGTGCATCTTCTGCCAGTCTGAGACCGCCTTCTGTATATTTGCCTGTGTCTTCCATTGGAATAGTCAGCATGGAGTGAACCTCCGTATCCATACCCAGAAGCTTTTTGCCCGCAACGATTCCTGCCATTGTGCCGCCGGAACCCGTTGCATGATACAGGTATTCAGGCTCGAAGCTGATTCCGACATTTCTGTTGGCATCCAGCTGTTCTCTCAGTTCGACCATTGCGTTAATATACCCCAGACTGCCGTACGCGTTGGCTCCTCCCATTGGGATATCACAGCATTTACTGCCGGCTTTCTTCAGCCGGTCACAATGGTCCTTGCCCATGACGAAGGATCTCTTCTCGGTTTCTTCGAAGGTCTCGCCTTCTTCCGGATAAACTATGTGAAGTTCCGCTCCGAATATTCTGTCCAGAAGCATGTTCCCTTTCAGGTCGTTCATGTCAGGCTCCACCATGGCCGCCAGATATGCGACAGGCTTGATTCCGTTTTTTGCTGCAGCCCAGGCTGTCTGCATCACATGGTTTGACTGGGTAGCCCCGTATGTAATAACATATTCCGCACCTGTTTCCTTAGCGTGCCCTATAAGAAATTCAAGTTTCCTTGTTTTATTACCGCCGTATATGTTACTCCCTGTGAAGTCGTCTCTCTTAATCCACAAGTTAACTCCCAGTTCCTCCGAAAGACTGTTAAGTCTGTACAGAGGTGTAGGGAAAAACCCCAGCTCTGTACGCGGAACTGCCGCTATAAGCTTTTTTAATTCTTCCGATGTATATATCATAATCGCCTCCTGTCGTTTGTTATTTAATTACAAAGGTTTTTGCAGTACTCTGCGCAGCTCGCTTACGAATTCGGCCATATCGACAGGTTTTGAAATGAACCCGTCCATTCCGCTTTCTGCCGCAATTTTTCTGTCTTCGTCAAAAGCATTTGCGGTCATGGCAATAATAGGCACAGATGCAATCCTGCTGTCTGCCAGTCTGCGTATTTCATTGGTTGCTTCATATCCGTCCATCAAAGGCATCTGTATGTCCATAAGCACCACATCATAGTGTCCCGGCTGAGATGATGAAAGCACGTTCACAGCTTCTCTTCCGTCAGAGGCTGTTGAAACGATGAAGCCGTGTGCTTTAAGTATTTCGACTGCTATCTCTCTGTTAAGGTCATTGTCTTCTGCCAGAAGAATTCGTTTTCCTTCAAAACCATTGCCCTCATCAATATTAAGAAGATCGCAATCCTTAACTTTACCTTCTTTTCCGATGGACGAAAGCAGAGCCTCTCTGAGATCTGACATGAACATAGGCTTGGAGCAGAATGCCGTAACGCCTGCCTCTCTTGCTTCGTCTGCAATATCAGACCAGTCGTAGGCAGTCAATATTATAATAGGAGTATCGTCTCCAAGGCTTCTTATCTGTCTTGTAACCTCTATTCCGTTCATATCAGGAAGTCTCCAGTCAATTATGTACGCATGATATATATCATCAAGCTCAATTGCCTGCTTCGCGCGGAGTACCGCCTCCTTGCCGTAAAGAGTCCAATCCGATCTCATTCCTACTTTAACCAGCATCTTCGTTATGCTGTCGCATGTATTGTAATCATCATCGACAACAAGGGCTTTCAGTCCTTTGAGAGCTTCAATTTCCGTTTCTTCCTTTATTCCGTTACTGTTGATGCGCATAGGAATACGGATTGTGAATTCGGTTCCCTTGTTTCGCTCTGTCTCTAAGGTTATTGTACCTCCCATCATGTCAATAATGTTTTTGGATATTGCCATTCCCAGGCCTGTTCCCTGTATTCTGCTTACGGTAGACGTCTTTTCTCTTTCGAAAGGCTCAAATATCTTCTCGGCGAACTCAGGGCTCATGCCTATTCCTGTATCCTTTATCTTTATCTCATATGTTCCCATGCCCTCTGTACTGTTTTCAAGCTGTCTGATGCGGATAGACACTATGCCGCCTGCCGGAGTAAACTTAATGGCATTTGACATGAAATTGAGAAGAACCTGATTAAGTCGCGTCCTATCGCAGAATACATCCTCGTCTGTAACATCGATTACATCCATAAAGAGTTCCAGCTGTTTACCCTGAATCTGTCCGCTGATAATAGTCTTAATGTCATGGAGCATATCCGACAGATTCGTTTCTGTCTCTTCAATATCGATCTTGCCGGTTTCTATTCTGCTCATATCAAGAATGTCATTGATAAGAGAAAGAAGATGGCTTCCCGAGGACAATATCTTCGAAAAATAGTCTTTTACTTTTATCTTGTCTTCGATTCCGGCAATACCAAGTGTCGCGAAACCTATTATTGCATTCAGAGGTGTTCTTATGTCATGAGACATATTGGAGAGGAACGTGCTCTTTGCCTTGTTGGCTGACTCTGCCATGGAAAGGGCATCCTCAGCTGCGCCAACAGCTTTTTCCAGTTCATCCCTGATGTTTTTATCTGCCGTACGATCCGACATTACAACTATGAGTTTATCTGACTCCATGACTTCACTGCAATATACGGAAACGTGGAACCACTTCTTGTGTCCTGTCTTCTGATGGATGTACTGCCTGTCCAATTCTTCCTGCTGTCCCGGTTTGATTTTTCTTAAAATATCCGGAACCTTGACTTCGTCTTCATCGTATACTATTTTGTCTATCTCACGGATATTTCTCCTTGCTTCCTCTTCATTTATTCCGATAAGCTTCTCAATATTCGGGCTTACGTAATCAACACTGAAATCACCGGAATCTATCATCATGAACAAGTCGTCAGAGCTGATTGAAAGCTTGTTGAACAGCTCGTCCCTGTACATAATTTCGGCATCCTTGGCCTGCAGACGACTTCTGTTTTTCATGTTTATATACATGAATATAACAGCACCTATTGCCAGCATTATGAGAAATACAATGACAAAAGTGATTGTCTGCAGCTTGCTTACACCGGCATTTACCGTCTTATAAGGAACAACACTTACGAGAATCCAGTCTTCGATTCCAACGGGCTCGTAAATCATGTAGCACTCCGTTCCCTTGAGCTTTATAAGACGATTTCCTTTTTTCTCCGCCATAAAATCATCGCTTATCTCAGTGATGGTTTCCGCACTCATATCTGAATTCTTTCCGAATGCCGAAATCAGATTATATATAGGCTCGTGTTCAATCCGAGATGTGTCGATGACAATTCTTCCGTCGGAATGAATCACGAAGCTGCTGGCTTCCCCATTAAACGACCGAATCTTAAGCTTTTCGACAAGTGCCTCATTGCTGTATCCCACACCTATGGCTTCATACTCAAAGCCTTCAAAAGATGATTTCTTCGCAGGTGTTGCGAACACCATAAGCTGCTCTTTGCCCGAATTTGCGGAGCTCATTGCTATATCTTTATTGTCGATGATCAGATCCGAAAGCTCGGTTCTGAAATCCATATAACCTTTTTCCCCATTAAGGGACATGTATTTCCCTTCACGCGATATGAAATAAAATTCAGAGAATCCCGTTTCTTTTTTAACCTCGCTAAGTACCTCCTTAACTGCCTTTTCATCTTCTCTTACTTTAAGATAATCCGCCCAGATATGCATATTGCTGTATGTAGTATCTACAAACTGCTCCAGCGCTATATCGGACTGGTGAAAAAGTTCGGTAAGGTGGATCACACTTTCCGTATATACTGTTTTCGAAATCATTTTGTAGTATGCCACTCCCGAGAGAATCACACATACTGCAAGCACTGCCGTTATTATGACAGTCAAAGCCCTTTTGTTCATCAGGGAAATTCTCCTTAATAGTTACAGGTTGAGAAATATGTAGTCTTCAGGTTCGGCAACCTTGCCGCCCTTTTTAATGTATTCAACCCAATGCTCAATAACTCTTCCTTCATGCTTATTGAAATCAAAGCCTGTTTTCTCAATTAACGGATCCATGTACTCGGCAATATTGAGACATGTTACATTAAGCTTCTCGCTGTCATCAAGCTCTTTTCCGTCTTTGAGGACTTTGCTGAGAACAAAGCCTTTGTTACTCTGTTCGACTTCAATTGAAATTCCACTTACCGCAGGAAGCGAGCCCTTGTTAAACGGTGTGAAGCCTCCTTCAACTCCTTCGACTGAGTACTTAAGGTATTCCTTAAGCTGTGCGCCTGTCATTTTGCAGCTGAAAGCCTCAAGCGGATTAGGCATAATCATGCCGCCGACCATCTTCTCATTGTAGTCGGCTTTTATTACTGTCTCAGTAAAGCTGCAGGCAGGTGCAACAATTACATCGCTTCCGTATAGTTCTTTAACAGCTCCTGCCATTGCCGATGATGACTCCCTTCCGCCCTCATCTTTGAAAATATTTGAATAGGTCTTGTCCTGACTCAGTAAAGCCTCTGTTTCAGGTTCCGATTTGTCCTCAAGCTGTCTGTTAAATTCTCTGTAAGCACCGTCAGCGTCAAGCTCACCCTTAATCATTTTCTGAACAACATCCAGTGAACCTGAGAAAAAGTCATTTGATGCTATTCTGATGAACATTCTGTTCTGCTCAATAAGCGGCTTGAGATTATCAAGGGATGGGGACATCTTAAGATTTACATTTCTGCTGTATGTGACTACATCCTCTCCTCCGGCCAGCGTATTCTGGGCGCCGTCCGATATCATAGTATCCAGCACTTTCAATACAGCTGCTTTCTTTGATTCGCTCTCTCCGGCATCCTTGTTTACCGCAACCTGGAACGCAGGATATGTCAGCAGCCACTGTTCGTCGTCACTGCAGAAATAAGGAAGGAAAACCGCTTCGATGCCTTCTTCGTTCAGCTCCACTACTTTTGATCCGGCGGAACGCATAATTGCTATTTTGCCGGCCTTGAAGTCATTCATGACCATGTCATAATCCAGTCCTGTATCTTCCGGCTTGAGATTCACATCGTCGATAAACTGTTCCATTTTAGCAAAGGCACCCGGCCAGATTTTATCATCCAGACCTGTCACCTGCATATTGTCCGGATCCTCATATGCACTTCTCCATTTACGTCCCTCAAGCGAGTTGATTTCCGATATTGATAAGCCCTGGAGAACCTCCATGCAGGTGTAGTCATATGCAAAATCCGCTACAAAGCCTCTGATTCCGTGTTTTTCAAATTCACTGCATGCCGAAACGAAGCTGTCATAGTCTGTAGGAAGAGGAATTCCGTACTCATCAAAAAGCTTTTTATTGGCAACTAGACCGTCAGCCTCTCCGCACAGCGGAATCCAGTTTACAGTTCCGTCTGTGTTTGTGAAGTTCTCGATGTATGTGTCGTATACAGCACCTGCACCTTCAGTTGATGAGAGTTCCATAAGCTGGTCGCTGAGAGGAGCAGCATCGATAAGCGCGAATCTTCTGCACGTAATAATATCCGGAAGCTCACCGTTTTCCTTCAGAAATTTGTAGTAGTTAAGATCGTTGTTGCCTACAATGAACTGCACGTCCACATCGGGAAGCTGTTCCTGAATATACGGTGCATAGCTGTTATACAGAACAGAACTCCACATATATACAGTGACTGTCTCCTTGTCACCTTCCGATGACTGATCCGAACATCCTGTCGCAAGTGACATAACCATCATAATAGCAGTTATTACAACTGCAATTCTTCTCAAACTGTTCTTTTTCACTTTTTCCCTTCCTGTTTGTTTTCTTTTATTTTATCTATTACTTTCCTCAGCGCCTCTTCCTGTTCTGCCTTTTCTATTTCCCTCGCAGCGGCAATCGCGCTTCTGATATTGAGAACCAGGATGATTCCTATCGGAATAAGTATAAGCGGAATGAAAATCAGCGGATTCGCCGAAAGCCTCATTATTATCCCGGCTCCCGGAGAAACAAACACTACCTTTCCGATAACATCTTTGTCGAGAGCAGTGTATTCATCCTCAAAACCGTTAGCGTCACCTTTAGTTCTGAACTCATACCGGCCGTTGATGCTGATTATTTCCGATGTCCTGTGAGTCACGATAATGTCCTTTATTGATGGATCCTGAGAGTAAAAGGCTATGACATCACCCTTCCTGACTTCCTCAGGCTCTGCTTCCTTCACCAGCACGAGAGAGTTAACGGGAATCTCCGGCTCCATACTTCCGGAAACTACACACATTAATGAATACCCTCCGATTTTCGGAACATCCCCCGACTTAGTGAAAACTACCGAAATCATTATTACTGCAGCAAGTATTATTACGGCAACAGACACAACATCGATGACTATTGTAACTGCTTTTCTAATCATCTTTACTCTCTCTGCTCCTGAGCTTATTAAGGATATATCTGCTCAGGCTGTTACCTTCTGCTCTGGCAACTGCCTTATCCCTTGTTTTTTCTGCGTCTTCAGCACGTTTCTCGGCCTTTTCAAGAGCCTTTTCCGCCTTTTTCACCGACTCCTGTGCCTCCTTTAACGCATTTCGCATTTCTTCAAGTTCCTTTTCTCTGCTCTTTACTTCTTCTGCCGCAAAAGCTCTGAACCTGCTGTATTCTTCAGCTACGCCGGCTTTTTCATTCGATATCTCCTCAAACCGGGCATCAGCTTCCGCCAGCTTCTTGTCAGCATCCCTCACTGTATTTCTCAGCTGTTCCTCCAGGGCTCTGCTGTTTGCCTTCTCCAGTTCTGTTTCCCGGGATATTTCCTTTATCTTATCTTCCAGTCTGCTTCTTATATGTACTGCGGCTTCTTCCTCGCTCTTCATTTCGAGAAGCAGCTCATCGACCTTCTGTTCTGCTTCCTCTTTAATTGCAATCATGCTGTTTAACTGTGAAACAGTTTCTTCCAGCTGCAGTTCTGCAATGTGTTTTTCTGCCTCAGCTTCTCTTACAGTATTCTCGGCAGCCTGTCTCCGTGCCGATTCCTCCTCAAGCTTCGCTTCAGCATCGAGCTGTGCCTGTGTCACTTCCTCTACGAAAATACGACGCACCTCAACATCCGGCAGATTGCAGTCGTCTACAAATTCCTCGCGGATCTCTTTAATGAATTTCGGATCCACTTTCTGATGCTTCTCAACAGCATGAGAATCAATATCTCTGATATCATGCTCCGTTAATGTTTTGAATACCGTGTAATTCGTAATCAGATTTGTATACATCTGAATCAGATATTCTTCATCGAATTCCACTGCCGTATCCTGAACATCAATCTTATATCCCACACTATCATATCTTTCAAGAAACTGCCATAGTGCATAGCACTTTCTGTAGTGAGGGTCCTTCATCATAAGGTTTGTGCGCTGAATCGGACTTCTCACCTTGGCGCAGCCGTCCATTATACTGCAGAAAGAACTTTGCTGCAGTGATGTGACAATACGCTTTATGCGGTCGATTCGCATGAACACATCCATATTGTCCTCGTCATTTTCGGCCAGGCTCTGCTTGTTTTTAACGTTCATCTCCAGCTTGTACTCAATATCCTCATAAGCATCACTTATCTTGCTCTCCATCTTGAAGGTGCTTATTTTCTCATCGCCGGTCGCCCAGAATATCACGTCTGTTCTCTTGTAAACAAAGGCAATAAGCCTTTGAATCAGATGGTAAATAAATCTGTTTTCATAAAGATCGTAGGTTTCCTCGGTAGTGACATTGAGAATCTTTGACGGGTGTATATCCCCATCATCGGAAGCCGATATAAATTCAGTATGCCGGCTTAAATGCTTGACGCTGTCTGCGCTTATTTTTTTCGCCAGAGCTACCGGTACGAGTTCTTCTGATGAAGTCACAAATCTTCGCGGTTTATCGATAATTTCATTAATCGATTCGAGAGTATCTTCAATAATGTCAATCCACTCTTCATCAACAACCTTGTGGAGAACGCGGTTTGTCTGCTGCAGCCTGTTATCTCCGGCCTGCACCATCTCGAAAAGATATTGGAAATACCTGTCCTCCTCCAGAGACATACTGACATTATCAATATATTTCAAATATAGCTCGTTAATGGAAGCTGTCATTTTAATTCCTCCGTATTCTGCCGAATTTCACAGAAAACACATTAATAAAAGTTCTGAATCTTATACAGGTAGTTAATGCTGTCTTCCATTTCACCTTCACCGAATATCTTTTCTATGTATTCAATAAGCTCTTTAATTTCATCTCTTACGAACTGCACGTTCATACTTTCGAATTTCTTAAGAACTTTTCTGGCGATGATGTAATCCAGGCCTCCCAGCTCTGTTCCGCCGCAAGCGACGTAAACAGGAACGAAATCATACATCTGCTTCAGGATTCTGTGTCCGAATGCCAACTGAAAACGTGTCTGCAGATACTGATCCAGTTTGCTCATGAGCAGAATAACTTCATCGCTCATCGGATGTTCTTCCTTAGCCTGCTCAAAGAGTTTCTCAAGGTGTTCCGCAGTAATGTGCAAAGGCTCCTGCGGATCACATTCAAAGGCTTCTGCCCTTTCGTTTATTTCAATAGGTATCGCTCTGTCGTAAACCTTGTCTGTTATTGTGAAAGTCGAATCGTCATTGTTGGCTGTTCCGACAAACCAGATGTTTTCCGGTATTCTGATTTTACCGTTTTCCAGAAGAACAGGGTCTCCCTGCCATGCTGTCGGCACAAGATCCAGCTTCCATTCCTCATGACTTGGCATTTCAAGAATTGACAGCATCTCGGCGAAGTAATACTCAATACGCGCCAGGTTCATTTCATCCAGCACTATGTAATTAGGTTCAGGCAGGTAATTGGCTTCATATAAGGCCCTGAGAAATTCCGTTTCATTGAATTTCTTAGAAAACTCATTGAAGTATCCTATTATCTCGGTACGGTCTCTGAATACCGGCTGCACGGCAACCATTGTAGCAGGATTACTGAGATATCTGCTGAAGGAGTGCGGCAGACTTGTTTTACCTGTACCGGAGATACCCTCCAGAATAAGAAGCTTGCTTGCTGCCAGTCCTGCTATAAATCTCCTTACAACCTCAGGTGTGTAATAAAGCTTGAGGGTTCCGGCCGCATATGATCTGTACCCGTCGGCAAACTGCTGAAGTGTAACAGTATCATCGTATTCCGGATAAGTGAAATTCCTGTATTTAAAGTCAACCTCGCTGAGCTTAGGGAATCTGACCGCTCCGGATCCGTCACTTGCGGCCGCTGAAGTCTGAACAGCACCTCCGTCC
The DNA here is from genome assembly GCA_029008005.1 of Bacillota bacterium. GTDB lineage: Bacteria > Bacillota > Clostridia > Peptostreptococcales > Anaerovoracaceae > Lentihominibacter. Next base: position 28,736 of record JAQXIX010000014.1, read on the forward strand.
GGTCTGATGTTTCCGATAACGGCATTTCCGCCTGCATATCCTGTTCCGCCCATACTGCTGACCTTCATGTTCAGGATTTTGCTTTTTTCGTCCATCAGATCAAGAACCTGTTTATTCAGCTTGCCTATTTCCTTGTACAGTACATCGTTCTCCACTGTATCATTTTTAAGGTCACGCCTTAGCTTGATTTTCTTGACTGCCAGATAGATGATGAGTACCGGTATAGCTATCAGCACAAGCATAAGAAGTATTGACAATGCCTTTGCGAATATGCCCAGAGTCGGGAAATACGTAGTAAACACGAGTATGTAGTCAACCCATCCCGTAAAGAGCAGTTTAATCAGGGCTGCGAAAACAGCAGCTATGTTATATACAATCGATGATATTTCTTCGAATGCAAATTTCAAAAATTCACTCATTATCTGTTATCCTCTTCCTTTGCTTTCTCTGCTTTTGCAGCAGCCAGAGCACGCTCCGCTTCAATCAGTTTTTTCGTCTGTTCTTCAATTGCCTCAAGGGTTGATGCTTTCTTTAATTCAATAACTACTGAAATAAGGTGATACAGCTGATATGCCAGAAGAAGAAGCATCGGCAAGGCTATTACAAGCATAAATCCCAGGTTGCTCGACAGGAAAGTCATGAATTTGCCAAAACCCGGCAGGGTGGCCACCTGTCTGCCGACAATATCGCCGTCTGTAATAATGTGGTCGTCTGCGGCAATATTGTTGTCACCCTTCGTAACGTAACTTCTGTATCCGTTGCCCTCGTCATTTATCTCAGCAATTCTGTGTGTGTTCAGAGCAAGCTCATTATTTATAACAGTATGGAATGTGATTACATCACCTTCACGGAGCTCTGCCGTGTCACACTTTTTAATAATAATCATGTCACCCCGGCCAAATGCGGGAACCATGGAATCCGATTCAACAACCATCGGTGTGAACCCTCCTACGCTTGCTACATCTTTCCCGTCTTTGTTTACAAGAACCGTTATTGAAAACAATACCGCAACAATGATTACAATCCACAATAATATACTGACCGCTATTGTGCCTGCTTTTTTCGATGCATTCATACGCTGTGAAACCTCTTTCTTTTATTCCTCAATAACTTTACCGTTTTCATCTGTTCCTACGAACCTCATGCTTATGGAGTAGTCGGAACCCTGTATGTCACTCGTGCAGTTTTCATCCGTTCCTTCGAGCCAGATTCGGACGATAACTTCTTTATCCTTCTCCTGTTCAAGAGAAAACAGCTTCATTTCCGCAGTTTTACCGGGGTCGTATATATAAGTTCTTCCGTCTGCGGTAAATGATATTCTCATGGCACCGGCCAGCTTCGGATTCTTCGATGTTATCTTCGTTCCCTGCTTACCGTTCCTTCCGTCTTTGCCGGTCAGATGCACATCCATGTCCGACATTGCCATAAAGTGCAGTCTGAACTCAAGATATGCACCGCTTCGGACGCTTACTGCACTTCCGTCTTCAAATCTGAAGTTCTGTCCGTTTCCGGTTGTAACCGGCTCCAGCGGTACTGTCTTCATGTTGAATCCGTGTTCTGCCTGTATCCTGCCGGCTATCTGCTGAAATTGAAGAGTTTCTGTATATTCCTCGAATTCATCATGGCTGTCTAAATCAAACCTCAGTGAGGTTCCTGCTGTCACATCCATATTCATGGAATCGACTCTTCCCCTGTCTGCTATTGTGAACCATGCCACCGTTGCCGCAGTCATTGCGACAAATGCCAGCAGAAGAAGCATCAGCGAAATATACAGCCTCTGCCTTCGCTTGTGTTTTTCTCTGATTTCTTTATATCTGTTCAATCAAGTCACCTTTATTCCCTAACTGTCCCGAAAAAAGCCAGATGCATTGACGATGCATCGAAGGCGGCTGCGTCCGAACAGTCCGGATCGCATCCTTCAAGATAAAAGTACACGTCTGCCTGATAAATCTTATTCATTTCCATTGTCATAAGCGGCTTCTCAGGCAGCGTATATCCTCCTCCCGATTCCGAAACCGCCCTGCTGTCTGCCGGCAGTGCCGGATCATCTGCAGCTTTGATTGTTCCCGAAGAACCGTCAAGCACCTTCCCGCTGCCCAGTATCTGCCCGTTGATTTTCGTGTTATACACCTGTTCACCGGCAGGATTGTTTTTATCGCTAAGGTAAAATATCGTTCCCGATTCTTTACCGTCCCCGGAAATAATCAGCCCGAGTCTCGATGCATTGAGAATATTTTGCTCTGCCTTTACCAGATTTCCGCCTGAATCTCCCGTTCTGTCGAGATAGAGGTCCATGCGCAGATTACCGCTGTCTCCTCCGGTCTTTGCTCTCATGTATATTCTTCCATGATAAATGCTGTCTTCATTTCTTACGACACTGAAGTTACCGGCAATACCGCCGTCGGTGTGTCTGTTTGTAACAAAGGTCTTGAGATCCGCTGTGGAAACGGGCATAAGTTCCGTCTTATCGGCACTGTTTACCTGTGTTATCGCCACAGCTTCTTCCGGTGAAAAACTGCTTCCTCCCCGGGAGCTTAACTCAAGTATTACACTTTCATTTCCGGATTTCGCCGTTGCTTTCCCCGTATCCACGTTCCTGTTGTGCTGAAACCAGGCGAAGGTTGCCAGTACAAGGGCGAATAATGCCACTGTTATGCTTATGACCGCAAACCAGCTAATCTTTAATCTGTCTGCTTTATTCATTTTTTATCTCCCCTGCCTATACCTGCGAATCCGAACTGCAGCGTAATGTTTTTATTCTGTACGGGATTGCTGCAGTTATCATCACAGCCTTCAAGGTACAGCCAGTATTCAACGACTGCAATTTCGTCAGCCTTTAATGTACATATTCTCTTTTTTCCTGCTTTGGGATTTTTATCATTTCCGCCGGCATAATAACCGTCGAAGTGCGCAGCGGGGTCAGTAACATAGGAAGCCTCTCCGCCGCTGCCGACAGAGGAAACCACCAGGTTTTTCCCGGGTACCGTTCTTCTCGATGACGCACCCTTTGTGTCACCCATACTGTCCAGCTTGAAAATCCGTACACTTTCACCGTTTCTTGTTCCGATACGCATTCCGAGTCTGCCGGCACTGAGCATCTGCGCATCTCCCGTTATTTTCATTTTATTTCTGTCAAGGTATACATCACAGTCTCCGTCGCTTTTAAGATACAGAAATCCGTGTATTGCCTTTGAATTAATATTCTTTGTGTCATCGGCATAAAGAACCGCTATTCCGTTGGCATCCTGCATAGTCGTTCTGTAGAATCTCGACAGATTCCCTGTGCTGACCGGTGACAGGACATCAAGCTCTTTATTGTAGCTTAAGGGACAGCTTGTGTCATATTTACCCTTTCGGGAATCGGAAATGAGCAGATTCATTTCCCCGTCACTTACAGTGCTTCCCATAGGTTCAACATTTGTCGCATTGTTAAATGAAAACCACGCAAAAGCCGCTGCCCCGGCAGCCAGGACAATAAGAACCATCCACAGTGCCATAATCACCAGTTGTCTCTTTGCTCTTTTCTTCTCGTTCATACCTGTCTCCTAGCGGCTGCATGCGAACGAAATCGCTATATTTTCAAGCCGTGAATCTGCCAGATTAGATGTGCAGTCACTGTCACAGCCCTCCAGCCAGATATACACATCAATCTGAACCGGTGTCCCCATCTTGCCGTCATTTCCCGAAAGTGTAACAATCTTTCTGGAATCAGGCCTCAATGTTGTTTCTCCGCTTTCGCTGCTGTAAATGCAGTAATTACTTTCTGTCAGCTGCCTGAAGGGTACTGTTGCCCCGTCTGTTCTGCTGCTGTCGATTACATATCCGTCGCGGCCGGTGGCCGTATTGTACATTGCCATCGGATTATTGCCGCTGCTGATTTCGAAAATGAACTCTTCACTGACAAGCTTGTCTTTCCCTGCCTGATGTACTGCCAGTCCCACGCGTACTGCCGTAGACACAGGTCTGCTGCTGTCAGCATCCGTAAACCCTATATCCGAAACATACACGTCGGCTTCATCGGAGTTCGACCTTAAGTAAAGAGATGTACTGTAATAATCCGAAGACTTTGCCGGCTCGAATGTCTTGGCATACAAATCATTCTTCGAATTGCCTCTGCGCTCGAAATCCTTTGCTCTCTGAAAGCCTCCCGTTATCCTGTCCGTCGATACAGGGGTCAGCTTGCCTATGTACGTTTTCATTTCAACAGCCGAACTGTATCCTCGGTCATACTCTTTGCTTATGTATACCGATTCACCGGTGCCTGCCGCCATATTTACATCAGTGGTGAACTCTCTTGTGTTGTTCACATACCATGCAAAGGCCGCAATCCCGGCTGCTGCCAGTACAATCAGAAACAGTATCAGCGTTCTGAAAAATTTTCTGTTCAGTTGTCTCCTTGATTTTCTCTTTGAATCCAATTTGTCGCCTTATAATCTCTTTACTTTTATACCTAAATCCGTCCAGAATAACGGACGATTGTCACCTTTTCTGTAAAACTGAATAATCTGTGTTCCTATGTCAAAATGAAGCTCCGCTTCTCCTTTGCTGTTGTCAATACCATGTTCCGCAGCGAATAACGGATCAATCTCAACATAGTCTGTATCCCACGAGAGCTTAACGTCAGAGGCATTGCCCCCTACGGTAATCTCGTAATTAAATGCATCGTAATCGTCTATATTGCCTGACTCCATCAGCCTGCCCTCAACACTTGGCAATGCAACCTGTGAGCGAATGCTTGGTGCCAGCACGGCTGCAAGACAGTATATGTTCGTCCCCGTGCTTCCTCCGGATGTTGCTTTTACTGTTGCTACTGCATTAAACTGAGCGTAGTCAAGATCTCTTCCCGGCATTGTAACCACATATTTATGTGTCGTGCTCTTCCTTCCTTTTATGGTCACGTTGCCCGATGTGAAGGAAGCACTCGAATTTCCTGCCGTCATTGTTCTCCCGTCAACCTTGTAGCCAGAATAATCGTTACCCTGAGCCCCTGTCGCCACAAGCTCCAGTTCATATGTGACATCGCTTGGATTGACCAGGTTATCGTCCTGTTTATGATGGTTGTAAATTGTTATTGTGAAACTGACTGTCCCGTCACTGTTATCAAACTCTATGGAGTTTCTCGCTATGGATGTCGGATAACTTCGATATCCGTAGAGATAATTGGAGTTAAACAGAGACTCGTTTTCGTTTGTGGATGCAACTGCCTTCATGTTGCTTACCGAAATATATGCAGCCATTGCCTGCCATACACCTGCTGCTATGGCAATGCAGCACAGGACTGCAATAATAAGATGTTTCCTGTTTATCTTCAAATCCTTGCTCCTGTTACTTGTTCTTCGCAATAAGATATATTATATCGGTTTCTTTAACTCTTTCGGTCCAGCTCAGCACCAGGACGTAATTTCCCACGTAATTGCCCTCACTGTTCTGTTTAGGTGCCGTTATCTCCCGGTACCAGTAAAGGGGCTCCGAATTTTCCTGAACTTTTGAATACTCTCCGAATGTTGCTGAATGATACTCTCCGGATTCCTCTGCCAGCTTGTCCTCTACCTGCTTCTTATTCAGATAGCCGTCATCAGAGAACATGTTGGAAATCTTTTCCCAGGTGTACGGATTTCCCTTTGAATCGATTCCCTTGATGATATTGTCTCCCGAAGCATCCTGTAATCTCTCTGCTGCTTCATATAGTTTGATATCCAGATCATCAATATTAGTTGTATGAGCCAGAAACAGATCGAATTTTTCCGAAGGACTGCTGACACAGAAAGGTCTCTCAAGAGTAACCACTCCGTCCTTTACTTCCGATTTATCGTAGCTCAAATCAATCTGTTCCATATATGTCTCGTTCGGACCCAGAATCGATATTTCCGCAGGAGCTTTAACACGGCCTACTGTTGATGCCGACAGGCCTCCGAAAAACCAAGCGAGAGCCAGTCCGATAATAAGAATCAGTAAAGCAAAGGCCGCGAAACCCATCAATAGCTCATTCTTATATTTTTCATACCAGCGCAGCTGTTCCGCCATTATTTTCCTCCTGTTTCATTGGTCCTGAACCTTACCTGAACGAACTCTATTTCTTCTCCGATCAGCTGATCCGCATTATTATATCCTTCAGTGCAGATATCATAGTCGCTGCCGCTCATGTTTGAACTGATATCATCAACTCCCGATACATCACCGGCAAAATACCTGCTGCTGTTTTTCATCATGTCGTCGATCAGTTCACTGTATCCATCGTCGCTTTCGGATTCGAATACATTTCTGTAATATGTTCCTCCGCCGGTATATACATAGTTGTGAAACTGCTGAGGCCATACCCAGTAAACAGTTCTGGTTACATCTACTGTAGTTCTGGAGTTTTCATCCATAAAGGCAGATGCCGGTATGGTAAAACCGTAGTTACCGCTGTCATCCGGTCCGATCCAGCCGTGATAGTATCTTCCCGTCTTTCCCGTGAAGAACAGAATGTGACCTGTTATATATCTGTTCATATTGGCGTAGTCAGTATTACTGTCATTTCTCATCTTTAGGTTTGTCTCAATTGTCACTTCTATATTTCCGAGATCCTCGGCAATAGGACTCACCGTGAATGTCAGTTCTCCGAAGGAACCGGGAGCAAGCTTCGAAGTTTCTGCAGTGTTCTTGAAATTGCTTTCTGAATTGACATACATGGAATCGGAAGTATCAAAGTCGAAGTCAGCATCGTGACTTCCTCTCTCCCATATGCCAACCTTATCGCCTTCTTTGCCTGTAACAATGGCATATCTGCTGCTCAGAGCAGAAATCAGCGAGGATTCTCCTTCCACTCTGTTGTTCAGTACAAACCATGCCAGGACAGCAAGGATGAACACTGCCAGCGAAAGAATCACAAGCAGCACTGATTTAATTAGTTTTTTTCTGCTTTTCACCTTATTGTCCTACTTTCGTATTAATCATTCCGTCTGTTGAAATTCTCGTAAGTGTGTACGTTATATAGTCTGAATGGTCATCGAGGGCTCCCGTATCGCTGTCGACCCCGTTCACTCTGCTGTTAAACGGATAGTCAATCCTCGTATCGCCTTTGTACATCTCCGCTGTCAGAACAAGTCTGTAATTTGAGTAGAAATGATTGAGGTTTTCCACATTATCTGTTCTGACTTCAACAGGTATGCTTACAGTAAACCTCCTGTTTGTAGGGCTTACTGTATCCGCCGTTGCGAAGCCTCCGTCTGAACTTTTCCTGTCAGTCCATCTGAAGCAACTGTTACCATTTGAGTCAGCAGCTGAAGAAGGTGTTCCCAGCTGTGCACAGCTTACATTAATGTATTTGTCCGGATTGCTGATTATTTCATATTCTCCCTGAGGGTTCTTTCTCTTCATAAGTCTGAGAGAATATACGATTCTGTCAGACTGATCCAGCTTTTCATCTGCATTAATTACATTTTCAAGAGAATATACACCTGTGGTTGCTATATTTCCGTCAGCCGTATCAAGCTCCGAACAGTTGATTCCCAGCTGCTTAATGTCATTAGCCGAATATGTGATATCCGACGAACCCCATTCTGCACGGTAGTATCCCACTATTCCTGTTGCAGACGCCGAAGTGCTGCTGTAACTGAGGCTGTCTTCTCTTACGGCAAGTACAGCCTTGTAATTCAGCTTAGTGTATTCTGTCTTCCCATTATTCATGGAACCCATAATGGACTGTCTGAAAGCAGGGTCTGACATATGCAGATCCATGCCGGTGGTAATGGTGAATCCCGTACCTCCTGAATCTGCCGCTATCTTTCTTATTCCCGAAAGGTCTATGGCATTTCCGCTGCTGTCTTTAAGAACAAGGCTCAGCTCACCTTTATTCTCGGCAGTGCTTTCCCACCTTACCTGTGATACGGCCTTTTTTTCATCAGAAGCCGTCCAGCTGCCATCGCTGTATGTATAATACTTGTCACCTGCCATTACATAGAAGTATGCGGTTCCCTCGGTTCCCGTGGCGAAATAGCTGGCAGTCTGACCTGACGTATCATACTGGTGCAGATTAATATCCAGCTTGTAGTAAAGCCTGTCATTGCTGTTATATGTCTGGCTGCTGTTGAATGTAACAGTATCGGTTACGTCGATATCAATATATCTTCCCGATTCTCCCTCTCTCTTGACAGGTATCATTTTATTACCTGTTCCCGCTTTATCCTTGTCGCTGCTGTTGTCGGCAAGACTCTGGGTATATCCGCTGAGGAAGCTGTATGTACTGGCAGTATTCTGGTGGCTGTCTTTTGTTTTATCAGGTCTCAAAGTGTAGTTGAGATTTACCGGAACGTTTCCGGAACTTACACTGCCGCTCAGATATCCGTTGGCACTCAGATTCTCTGTAGTTTCATTCAGAGGAACATTGATAACCAGATAGAAGCTTTCCTCAGGCTGTATTTCTCTGCCGTATACATCTCTTCCGACAGCCAGTGTGTACTTTTCTGCATCCGTATCATTGTCACCTGCAAGTCTGTACTTTTTACCGTCCTTGTCCATTGCTGAAGCTTCTGATATATCTGCTTCCGTGCATTCAACCCATCTGCCGTCAGAGGATTTATATGCCTGAACCTGCATCAGGCTGCTCATCCATCTGTTACTGTATGACTTACCGTCACTGTCTTTGAAGGTGCTCAGGGAAACGGACTCTTCTCCGTCGTGAATGGCTGTGTACACCCTTCCCGTTTCGCAGTCAACCAGGGACAGCTTAGTTCCCTCAGGCAATCTGCCGTTAATAAACTGTATGGACTTATCCGCAGCCATCATGCTTCCGCCTGCTGCAAGATAGGAATCCCAGCCATACTCTGTATCCTGACCGTATGCATTGTTATATCTGTAGGTAAGCAGTGCCGTAACAGGGTTTCCGAAGCTCTCAAGCACATGGGCATTTTCTCCCAGTGACATATATTCACTCTTTTTGAAAACTGTTCCGTAATTGAGTGTGGCTGTGAAATCCACCTCGAGAATACGGCGAACCAGCACAGGCACCTGAACTTTGTATTCTCCTCCTGCTTCTCTGAAGGTTACTGTCAGGAGGGAGAACCTGCTTCTGTCATTGTCGTATTCTGTGGTGGCTCTGATTTTCATATCTTTAGTGCCGTTTTTGTTTACCATAACAGATGGCCTGCTTCCTGCCGCCTTCACGTATGAACCACTATTGCCGTCCCACTCAAATACAGTGATTTCTGCCTTTACATGAGCGATATCGGAATCCTGTTCATCGTTTAGGGCCAGTGCAGAAGCATACCCGCCGTTTGTAATTATGTTCAGATACTCCTCAACTCCCGAAGTGTCACCTCCCGAAACCTTCAGAACGGGTATATCCTTCGATGATTTCAGAGAATCTGCGTCATTGTTTCTGTTAAATGTCGATACCTGCCTTTCGAAATCAAATTCTGCGGACTCACCGTAGGAGTACTTGAATCTTCTGCTGACGGCAGTTGCCTTCGACTCATCAACAATTGCCTTTGCAGTAACGACAGGTTCTCCGTCGATTATCTTTCCGACGCCGTCTCCGTACAGATACTTTTCTTCCGGTATCTTAACTGTGTACTCACTGACAGGCGAAGTGGCAGGGTAAGGCTCTGTCTGATCGGCTCCCAGTAGAGCCTTTGATTTTTCTTCATCAGAAAGTCCGGCGGCTGAAGTGTTTGTATAATCCGCAAAGGCAATATACGACAATCTGCTGTCTGAAACATTAGTCCCGTACAGGGCCTCTACAGAACCGCCTTCCATTAATCTTATACTCAGTCCTGCAATTCTTGTATATGCATTCTGAGGCAGATTTCCGGCAACAAGTCCCGGCGTCCTGCATGCCTCAAGATTGTTATCCCTGAGAAGAATATTGCATCCCTCAATGCCGCCGTTGGCTTTGGCGATAAATGACGAGGAGCTTGTTCCCACAAGGGTGTTGTCCGATGCTTCGAAGTTTCTGAATGTGGATTTCATGTCCGCATCCTCTATGGCACCTATAGCTGCACCGGATGTGAATTCTCTGATTGCGGATACTCCCTCAGTGAAGCTGCAGCCTGTCACTTTGGCGTCCGTAACTGTGAGGCGTGCATTTTCCGAAGTATTGTTTCTCAGGTTACCTATTATTCCTCCCGAGTATGTGTCAGTAAGAGACAGTTCAACATTATCCACTGCGATATTGTTAAATGTAAGCTCTGCTGCTGAGCTGTTATTTCCTGTTCTTCCCAGAATTCCGCCGGTTCTGTCTGCCTTTATTACCGGCTTTAAGTCACCTGTTCCCTTAATGTCCGTGTCAAATACACGGACGCTGTCCGCAACCTCTCCTGCGCAGCCTCCTGCGGCAGATTTCGCCGTAACATTAACATTGCTTAAGGTCACAGGTTTGAGGGCAGCGGAATCCGTAGTATAGTATGCAGTTGTACCACCATTCTTTAATGCCTTGTAGTCAGGGTCGTTAACTGCCAGCTGACCGGTCTGACAGCCTATTATTCCTCCGCACATACTGCCTGAATTAAGTCCTGTAATCTTGCTGTTCGAGCCTGCAGCTGCTCCGCCGGTTTTCATTTCAATACCGTTCTTTGTTGAGGCTATGGTTGAGCTGGTGTAGGAATTACATCTTCCAATGAAACCGCCTGCGTATGCTGCTGCAGTAATATCCACACCTGAATAGCTGCAGTCTGTCAGGTGATAGGACAACCTGATACCACTGGAGTTGCTGCCTATTGTGTGTCTGGAATTATCGTAGTTCCTGGTTTTGTATCCTATCTGTCCTGCGACCGAACCTGCGGAATAAGTGCTGTACAGATTTGTATTATTCCTGACGTTAATGTTCTCAAAGAGAGCCGTAGGGTAATTTGTCGAGGTGCTTACCGGCACCAGGTTTCCGACAATTCCTCCTACACCTGCATTCGCACCGTTGTCAGCCTTAACCTCCTTGCCCTCTGGGTCGTAGTAGTGAATAGCAATACTCGAGTCTGTCAAAGTCAGATTCCTGAAGGCATTGTAACCGTTGTTTTTCAGCGCATCCTCCGCTGAAGAACTTGTGTAGTACCAGTATGCTGTGGAGAACAGTGCTCCTGCACCGGCACAGTTGTAGTTGTCTGAGCTGTACTCTCTGACATTCATATCAACGCTTATTGTTGCGTTGTTTCCGTCCACGCATATTAGATACGGTACAGTTCTGTCTATATGGTCATTCAGAGAAGAAGCCAGCGCCGCCGCATTTGACTTGTACCGGCCCGTCATTCCCACATAGGCTGAGCCGTAGCCTCTCATGTCAAAATCTACACCCTCTTTCAGTATCAGCTTCATCAGAGATACGTTGGATGCGCAGACAAACTCAGTCTGTTTTGTGGCATACTTCCTCACAAGGTATGGAGAGTTGACAAATTCTGTTGTATTAACAGCGTTGATGTTTGCATCTGTACCCTTTCCGAAATGGGATGGATCCTCATCGCTTAGTCCCGGTGCATACATGTCATCTGCCAGAGACGTTACGCGGTCGGCTTTGCCGGCTTCACTTCCGGGCTGACCCACATATTCGTAGGAAGCGTTTCTCACCTTCCCCAGCTTCTCGTTACCGAATCTGTATCCGTCAGTAACGGCGGCATTCTTTCCGTAATATGGATTAGTGCCTGAGAGAGCTCCCGTACTCTCGCTGATATGTCCTGCACCTGCTCCGCTCTGAATAACTGCTGAAAGCAGCATAAGTCCCTGAGGAGAATTAACAGTTGTCTCTACAGCTTTTACCCTGGCAATGGTGCCGGTACTGATGCTCTGAATTTCTGTTCCGTTGGCGTCAGTTTCCTTAGCTATCCTGTTAATCTTGTAATTCTTATCTGTGTTTTCTACATTACATCCTTCGGAAAAAGCATATCCCGATATCACTCGTCCGATAATGTGATTTGTATAGAGACTCTTGTATGCATCCTCGGCAGTGCTTAAATCAGTTCCCTCAGCAAACCATCCGTCACGGAAGCCTTTGTATTCATCTCCCGTTCCCATGTTTCTGAAAATGACTCCTCCGCCTGAAACAGCTCCCACATATCCTCCTGTCGGTATCAGGTTTTTGCTTTTGTCATAGGAAAGACTGAAGACATCTTCCCCTTCTGTCTGTGCCGTTACCTGAACATTATCGATAATATTGTCTCCCCCGAGAATAAGTCCGATTACTCCGCCGAAGAAGCTCTTAGGTGAAAAATCATCGCTGCTCATGGCTTCATAGGCTATGGCATTTGCTCCGCTGTACTTTAAAACCAGATCCTTAACAACAGAGCCGTAGCTGTAAGGTATGAAGCCCTTTATGGATGACGCTTTTATCGTCACTGTGTTCACTTCGCCGCTGCTTCCCAGCCGTCCCGTTACCACACCTCTGAACGGATTGTTGGTATTTCCGAGACCTGGGAAGGTATCATCCAGCTCAATGTTTTCGGCAATGTAATAGTATGCACTCTGGATATACCTGTGCATCGTATTGTTTACAATAGTATCCCCATTTTGGCTGACCCAGCTGTCGCCGCTCTTCTGATATGTAACATGTTCGGACACGCTTCCATCTCCAAGCCTGCTGCATTCCTTATCCTGCTCTCTGGCAATTGTAATGCTCAGTCCCGCACTGCCGTTAGGGTTGTTGATAAAATCAGCAACAGAGCACAGCTGCTGTGAGCTGCGTATTACATATGGATCTGAATATGTGCCGCAGCCTTCGGTTATGTCGCTGCTCTTCCTGTTAACGGCGATTTCATGGTATCCTGTATCGGAATTGAATGCCGTATACACATAAGGCAGATAGTCTGCAAAGGCAGGATTATCTGTATTTGCTTCCTGCTGCCCGTCCGGGGTTTTGACGAGTTCTTCTTTGTCAAAATACCATAACTGCCGGCCCTCATATTCCACTGAGCCGTCGATTTCTTTACCGTATGTAATCATGTCGGCAGCCCTGTCAGCAGTTGTAAAGTTGTATGTGCCGCTGCCTACTCCGCCGTTTACGCTGTATCTGAAGCTATGCAGAAGTGAAGCCCTGGTGAATACTGAATTATCTGCCGCCGGCAGAAGAATCCTGTTAAAGGAAACGGAAACCTGTGTGGCATTCTCCGAGCCTATTGTACCTATCAGGCTTGTTGCCGCCGGCTTCCTGCCTTCAGCCTCCTGATATGTAAGTTCATCTACGATTATTGCAGAATAACTGTCGGACCTGTTAATCAGCAGCGGACCATAAGATGTCCCCGTATCCACTCCATTTACTGCGAGCCCGTTAAGTGTGCAGTTCTTTAGGCTAACCGTATACATGTTTGAAATCAGAGTATATTCAAAACCGGATACGGTGCCGCTTATGAGGGCTCCCGATGTTCCTCCGTAAATGCCTGTGGTTCCTCTAAGTTCCATACCGCTGCAGGCAATTTTATAGTTTCCGAGATTTGAATTGTTTTTGCTTCTTGTTCCGAAATCACGGAAAAGACCGCAGTGCATAGCATAGTGCTGTGTTCCGGTACTCGTCCTCTTATTGCTGTTTGATGTTTCCGATGACTCGATTTTATCGTTGCAGAAGGTAATCCGCGCATTTCTGATGTCTATGTTCCTGTTGTTTACAGTTACGGGATAATAGCTGAAGCCTGTCATGTCAAGCTCTGCCATGCTGTCGCCGCCGCTTCCGATTGTTGTCCTGTTTCCCGTTATCCCGGCGTCGTTATAATCAAAGTGTTTCTTGATATTGGTTCCGGCATATGTGTTGACACTCCAAACAAGCAGCTCCTCAGGGGTGTCAATAACAGAGTTGTCGGCGTTATCGCCATATCCCAGACTGTCAATGGCAGTATCCAGGTTGTAGTAATACCTGGTCATATCGTTTGTCGTCTTCGATTTTCCGTAGGCTGTCCTGTTAACGTAAGTGTTGATGCCGCTTCCGTCCATTACTACCTTTTCGCCGGAAGTTTTCAGGGATACAACACCGTAAACATCGTTTGTGAAAGAACCTGCGCCGGTCATGGTGAAGGCTACAAATTCGTCAAAAACTGCCGGTGAACAACTGATATCTATACTGTCCTCCGAAATAGGGTATGCATCATCCCAGTCTGCAATAACGCTGAGATAAAGGGCTCCTGCAGAGGAGTTTACGCCTCCTATCATCTCCCCACCGTTGGCACCTCTGCATACGAGTATTCCGAAGGAATTCCGGATTCCCGAGAATTTGAGTCCCTCCGGATTGATGCCTTTGCTTCCGATTGTCCACTTGCCGTCGGCTCTGTATACAAGTCCTCCTGCAGTGTTTGTATCTGCGTTTAACTGTGTTTTCACATCAGTCGTATCGTTTACATACAATCCATATTTTCCTTCGTCTCCGATGAATCTCACATCTGTGTCGGACCACATGTATCCCAGCAAACCTCCTGTGGCGCTGCCGGCCTTGAGGCTTACCCTGTGTCCGTCCATGGCTGTATTTCTGAATTCTATTCTGACGCTGTCTGATCTGACTCTCTTCTTGTTTGCGTCAATCTCCGAAGGCTGAATAATGCCTATATATCCTCCGGCAAGAGATGTGGTATATGTATTGCTGCTGTTGCTGATGTCGGCGCTGAGAACCGCTCCGTCTCCGTAAACTTGTGCCGGGCACTTGCCGCTTATGTACCCAATGGCTCCGCCTGTAATATCAACGCCTTTGCCGGTCACAGCATCTATTGCTATTGTCGGCGCCAGCTTCGTTCCCTGAGTGAATCTGACAGTATTTTCCGCAGGTTCATCCAGCATCCCGAAGGCTCCTCCCACATAGCAGACCTTCTCGTTCGTTTTATAGTTAATAGACGATTTGAATGTGCATCCGCATATCGTCTTGTCTCCGCCTGTTGAGCATGCGGAATAAGCACCCGCCGCAATTCCGGCATCAAGTGCTTCGAACTTTATTGTTCCGGCAACTGTCAGCTTATCTGCGCTGCCGTTTGAAACTGAGAAAAGCCCCAGTCTGTTGTGTCTGTAGATTATTCCGTTTCCGACTGTTGAGTCATCCGCTTCCTTCTCGGTCAAAAGACCTTTGCACATTCCGTAGGTTTCTCCCACGGCAAGACGTATTTCGTGGCTGTTTCCCTGAATACTGCCTGTAAATGCAGGGGCAGTTTCACTGTCTGCCTTGCTGTCTCTTGTAATTCCCGTTACACCTGTACCTGCCAGGTTTATGTCTCCTTCCAGGCTGATAGTGTCATCCAGAAGGCTTTCCCAGTTGGTTGTGTCTATATTGTTAAATCCGCTGAAGTGACCTTTTGTCTGAATCGTAACGGCAAGACGCGCCAGGTCATCCTTATCCGATATGCTTACCGTACCGTCGGAATAGTCTTTTTTGACGGTGAAGCCCTCCGGTGCTATGAGATTTTCTGAAAGTCCGCCGCTGTGAAGCCTGTACACCTGTCCGTAGTTGCCGATATCGTCAAAGGCGGCGCTGCCGTTTCTTATGTATTTCCAGGTGTCATCGCTACCGCTGCCTTCTGCAAATATCAGGGCACTTTCCTGCCCTCCCGCCAACTGACCGATTCTGCTGCCTGATGAGGCATATGTCACTTCCGAAAGATCTGTTTTTCCTCTAAGTCTGATGGCACTTCCTTCATCTACAAAACCTGCAACCCCGCCGCCGGCTTTGATTGTTCCTGTAGTGATTTTGACCGTTCCTGCTGAAGACAGTACGCTGCCTTTACTTACCACTGCCGCCAGGCCTCCGTAATAGCCTGTTGACACGTTGGATATTCCTCCGCTGACAGTTTTAACCTCAAGGTTATTTACTCTGAGTATTCCGGAATTGTTATTGTCTCCAACCATGGCTGCTATTCCCGAATTGTAAAGACATTTTCCTGCATCGTCGGCTTCTACAACCATGTTCTTCACCAGCATGCTGCCGCTGCCAGTTATCTTCCCCACTGCTCCGCCGTATGCCTTAACATCTGCAGTATCCCTGAGCTGAGACTTAATTGTTACACTGTCATCGGGATTCAGCGAAAGAGTTCCTGCTCCGTTTATTGTTACGGAGCCTGCGAATCCGCCGACAATTCCCTCTGAGCTGCCTCCTGCCAGCACAGGTACCTTACTTAAATCGAATCCTTCCATTGGGAAAAGCATTTCTGAAGAAGTCTCAAAAACTCCAAAAAGTCCACCTGCATATTGTGAACTGATTTTCTCATCTCCCGTCAGTGTGGCACTTATTGCGCCCACCGTTTTAGATGGTGTTATCGTTTTGTTGTCCGCAACGGTGAATACAGTGTCATCGGCACTTCCTGCCAATCCCCCGGAAATATAGCCTCTGACTGCAGCCGATGAAAGATCTGCTGTTTCATTCACCTGTATTACTGCATCTTCTGTGCATCCTATAAGTCCGCCTGCAGATTCACGCGCCATTATTGTAATCTTGTCAGCCCGGCTGCAGTCGATTCCGGAATTAATTACTGCAGTCGTTTCTCTGCCGTCGCCGGGACTTCTGTATATTTTCCCGACAAGTAATCCTGCATTGGCCGTAAGAGATGTTACATCAACCTCTCCGTATACAAGCCTGTTAAATGTCAGTTCCAGTTTGCCGTCTCTAAAGGTATTTACGATTATTCCCGAGTTGCCTTCCTGACTGATATTTACTAAATCCGAAGTTCCGTAGCTTACTTCGAGGTTCAGGTCCCCATTTACCTCTCCCAATGCGGGAGCATTCAAAGTCGTTATCTTAGTTGATAAATTGTTTTCAGGTGTAATATCAAGCTTCAGCCTGCTTCCCGCATCTGCAGCCGCTGCTGTTACATGAGACGCGAAAATTCCGTCACAGTTTTCCTCCGACTTCCATTTCAGCTTGTATTTATATGTTTTACCGCTTTCCAGTGTGACGGAGTTAAACAGCGGTCTCGAAAGGGCTACAACGCTGTCGTTCAGATCCAGTTCTCCCCTGAAGCTCACATCCGAGCTTCCAAGTCCCCTGTATTCCAAAGTGCTTGAATCCAGAGTCACCGCACCTCTAAGATCCGCCTCACCCGTAACATTGAATTTAATAAATGCGTTTTCATAGAGCTGCGGATTGCTGTTCGAAAGAATAATCAGTGATCTGCTCGGGTCATTCATTACTATGTTTGTTACGGTGCCGTCGGCGCCGATCGTAACTGATGCTTTATCTCCGGACTCCATGGTCTCCTTTAATGCCTGTACGTCAGAAGTAAAATCCCCTGACGTTCTCGTCTGCCGGTCTGCGGAGGGTTCTTCCTCACCCTGAGTTTCCGCAGGCTGTTCCGGTTCCTGTTCTTCTGTTACGGTTTCGCCGCCTGCCTGCTCCTCAACAACCTGTGTTTCCGTTTCGCCTTCTGCCCCGAAGGATACAGACGTTGCAAAAGGCACAGCAAAAGAGAGCACAATCACAATAAAGAGAATTGATGCTGCCGAAAGGACTCTATTCATTTTTGAAAAAATCTGTTCCTGTTTCTTCATGTCCCTTATTTCTTTTGCTGCTTTACTGCCGTAAAAGCATCTCAAAAAACACATCAAAAGATAGAAGCTTTATCCCTTCTACCCTTTGAAATGTTCCCCGCATGAAGATGCGGGGATATGAATTATGCTGATGGCATTCTGTAATGTTTTATTTAAACTCTGTAGGAGTTGCTTCGAAAGTTACTGTAACACCGCAATCCTTCAGATTTTCAAGGTTAGTTGTGTATACATTACTGTCAGCGCCGTCATAGTATACATATACTTTTACAGTCGCATCTTTACCTTTAGTGATGCCGCTTTCTTGAATGATGCCGTCTGCAGTACTGCTGGTCTTGTGGCTTCCGCTCTCGATACCTGCATTGCTCCAGACAGTCCATTCTGAACCGCAAGTAACAAGAACACGCATTGCACCCTCTAACTGAGAGTTTGTGGTGTTATTTACAGTTACGCCGGTAACCTTCAGATTAGTAAAAGTACCGTCATATGTACCTGTACCGATATAGAAGGTATTGGCTAATGTGTAATCTTTGCTTGCTGCAGTGTCAGGATCTCCTACTGCAAAACGGGTTCCGCTCTTTTCTGTTCCCGCATCTTTAGCGGAAGCGTACGCAGACTCGAACTGCCAGGTATTGGTATCAACAGTGTTCTTCCACTGTGCCGGATAAAGCTTGGTATCCGGGCTAAAAGTTTCGCTTGCAGTTGCTGCTGATGTGGACGTTGTCTTTGTTGATCCGGCTGCCGCATTATCAATTACCAGATAAGCCGAGTTAGACTGTGCGCTTACCTTTGTGGTGGTTGCTGTTACATTGTTGTTGCTTACGAACCATGCGTAGGTTGCCGTTCCTAAAGCAAGCAGAGTCACCAGCAGCATTGCGATGGCTGTCATCATCTGCTTCTTTAATGATTTAGTGTTAGTTTCGTTCATTTCTTCTTCTCCTTTCACGTTATCCTACTGATTTCTTCTTGTTTCCCACGTGACATTTCTGTTTTTGTAGTAGTCCGGGGCATCGTTTCCGGCTGCGCCGATTGCATCGTCACCGGTCAGGGTATCTCTGATGTCCTGTATTAACTTTGACAGCAACCCTGTTTTGTTTTCTTCAATGGCGTCAATTCGCATGCTGAATTCCAAGGCTCCGCCTATTATCTTGTCCACACATTCCGGATCGTCCCCTTCAAGCCATATTGCCACTGTATACTTGTCAACGTTCCCCAGAAGAAAGTCCGGTTCTCTTATCCTGCATACCACTTCATCAGACTTAAAATTAACACAGCCCTTTTCGGGTTTGCCGTTTTTGCTCGGAGCTGCATATACAACCCGTTCGCCGTTGTGCCACACTGCAACTCTAACAGCTTCTTCCGCTCCCTTGGCACTTTTATCAAGGGTAATGGTTGCCTCGTAGCCCAAATCTTCCTTGCCTGCGTTTCGCACGAAATAGGTGTACGCCATATAGTCTCTCCCGTTATGGTCACCCTGAACGGAATCGATATCCTTAGGCAGGTCGTTTATGGAAATATTCGTGGCATTTTCTACGGAGGCGGCTTTAAGCTTCGCCGTAGGATTTTCGAATTCACCGGTTTCGCTTATGCTGACGCCTTTGCGAAACATTTCCAGCCTGTCCAGGTTAATCGTGAAGTTTCCCATTTTCTCCTGCATAAAGGCGAAAATGAACAGTATCATAACGAGTGCTATAAGGCCGTATACAAGCATATGCACTTTGTCAAGCCGCAGTGCATCCCTCGCCATACGCCGTATATTCCTTCGCGGAACATACATGCTGACAAGGGTATCCTCATCTATTTCTCCGCCGTTTTTCTCTATTAACTCCTGCAGATCCTCAACTCGGATAATCGTCTGCCCGGATTTAGGCCTGATATTATTCTTTTCTTTTCTGCCGGTCCTTAATTTCATAATTACAATTTGAATTTCTTCTTGATGTATTCAACGTATTCCTGCATACGTTCCCGCTCCGAGCCGTCGCTGTATTTAAACTGGATTCCGCAGACGTTCCTGTAGAGACTTCCTTTCGGGGCTTCTCTGTTCCAGCATACAACTCCGACTACATCATCTATTGCTCCCCCTTCAGGATCCGTTCCGACTCTAGGCAGATTTATCTCACAGAACTCGCCGACATCGAAATGTCTGTTCAGATACAGCGCTATACCTCCTGCGGAAATATCAAGTGACATTCCCTCGTTTCCGTGTATTCTGCCATCGGAATCCGGCTCCCATGTGTTCTGCTTATATTCGACTTTCAGAGCTGCCTTAATACGTTTGTCGGCTCTCTGATAAAAACGTCTCTGATCGTTGACGCGTCTTATTTTCCAGTAGGTTCTTATTCCCTCTTTGACTTCGTCATCGGCATAACCGGCAAAGCTCTTTAATTCACCGCCTGCCTCGTATTTGAAATAAATCTTGCGGTTCTCATCCAGATCTAAAGGTTTGCCGTCTTTAAGCGGAATCGATACAAGTACCGCCGCTTCATTTATTTCTTTACCGAAAGTGCAGAACATTGTAAACTCCACTCCCTTGCCGAAGCCCTGGTCAAATCCAAGCTGTAAACGCGTTCCTCTCCTGATATTCAAAGCTTCAGCCATTACCTTCCCCCTAAAAAACTAATTATGCCAAAATTTTACTTATACTTTTACTCAAGTATAATACTATTTTTTGAAAAACAATTCAACTTATGTGTGAAAATTGATTCACTAACCATTTTTATAAATAAGACTGTCCCGCCGCACTCCTATTTCTTCAGACGGTTTTCGTAATCTTCATCCAGCTTTTTTCTCCACTTTCTATCCACAGGCATTGAAGCCCTGACGCTGCATATTGCTTCGCAGGCTGCATCGTATACTGCTCCCGTTCCCTGATGATCAGCGTGGTAATTAGCAGCGAAATCCTCACTTATGCCGAATCTCTTCGCTTCTGTAACAGCATCGATATTAGCTCCCAGAAATATAAACTGCCAGCCGTATTTTTCCTTCTGTCTCTCAATCATTTTCTTCACTTTATCATAGCTGTACTTGTGGCTTGCGTTTTCCATGCCATCTGTTGTAATAACAAAAACAGTGTTTTCCGGCACGTCCTCATCGCGTGCATATTTATGAATATTTCCGATATGGTGAATAGCTGATCCGACAGCATCAAGAAGTGCTGTGCATCCGCGAACATAATACTGTTTCTCAGTCATCGGTTCTATCTCTTTAATATCTGCGCGATCGTGTATAACTTCGCTGAAATTGTCAAAGAGCACCGTTGAAACATATGCCTCGCCCTCCTCCTGCTTTTGCTTGGCAATCATGGAATTGAATCCTCCGACCGTGTCTTTCTCGAGACCTGACATTGAGCCGCTGCGATCAAGTATAAATACGATTTCTGTTAAATTCTTTTTCATAATAAAACCTCCTGTTAATACGGTTTGTTTAAGCTTATATCCGTATTATAGGAGGTTTCTTTTTATTTTCGGTCAACTGCCGGTGGACATTTTATGCTCCGAGCAAAGGCTGGTCAAAATCATACAACGCCATATTGATTTCGATTATGTTAAACTGCCTGTGTTCGATGAAATACTTTATTATCAGATCAAAGGTGCTGCTGTTTGTCAGTGTGAACCCTGCTCTCCCGATTAAATCGCATGTGTCATCCACATCAAGCTCCAGCGCCAGGGCCAGAGCAATGGCTGTCTGCTTCGAAGGTCTGGCATCCGGGTCATTCATCAGCTTCGAAAAGTGCTGTTTCGAAATATTCGCCTTCTTGTAAACCTGAGAGTTTTTAAGGTCTCTTTCGGCGATTATGTCAAGCAACGTTTCCATAAATCCCGCATCTTTTTTCTCCAGATACTCCGACAGACTCGGGCTGCAGATTTCTTTCGTCGGGCAGAACTCATCTGACTCGTAACTGTACCGTCTTTTGACGATACTGCTCTCCATTATAGCTTCATGGGTAATTACGTAGTTATCATCAATATACTGTTTAACGTTATCAAAGAGCTTTTGGGAAAGCATCAAACATTCTCTGCCGAAGACAACCAGATATATATCCATATCATGCTTAAGGAGAAATTCGCTGAAAGCACTTACGGCAGTCTGCATAGCCGTGCTCTTTGGAAATCCGTTGTTTCCCGATGCGAGCAAAGGGAAGGCGACAGAATCGCATCCATACTCAAGTGCCAGTTCCAGGCTTCTGTCATAAGCCGCCCGCAGGGTTTCGGTTTCTCCGTGGCATCCGTCTGTCCAGACAGGCGTTGCAGCATGTATCACGTAATCGGCTCCAAGATCAAAAGCCGGAGTAATTGCCGCATCGCCGGCAGATATATACCCGACTTTCTTTCGTTCTTCAAACAATGCGGGACCTGCTTTCTCATGTATTGCAGCCTCTACCCCGGAATTTACACAGGGGTAGCGATCAGACGCATTAACGATGGCTCCGACCTGCATATCTGTAATATCGTTACGTACAATTTCAAACGACATAATTGTTAAAAATCTTTCCCATTTCTTTCATAAGTTCGCGAGTATCTATTGGTTTCGCCAGATGGCCGTTCATGCCGCAGCTGAACGCTTCTCTTTTGTCTTCTTCAAAGGCATTGGCAGTCATGGCGAGGATCGGAATATTAGCCTTTGCGGGATCCTCCAGGCTTCTAATTGCCTTTGCTGCATCGTAGCCGTTCATATTCGGCATCTGTATATCCATAAGAATCAGATTGTAATATCCCTGTGAAGCGTTTTGCAGCATTTCCACGCACTGTTGTCCGTCCTCGGCCCGTTCTGCCATCAGCCCCATTTCTTTAAGAATCTCTATGGCAATCTCGGCATTCAGCTCGTTATCTTCGGCCAGCAAAATGCGTTTATCCCGGAACTGCTCCGGATCACACTCAAAATTCACAGTTGAAATAAGGTCGGATTTCTCGGCAATTCTGTGAGGCAGTGTTACCTCAACCGACGTTCCGACACCTTCTCTGCTGTGCACTTCTATTGTACCGTCAAGAAACTCAACAAGGCGCTTAACTATAGGCATTCCCAGTCCCGTTCCTTCGATTTTATTGTCTGTAGTATTGTGCTCTCTTGTGAATTCCTCGAAAATATGCGGTAGGAATTCCTCACTCATTCCTATTCCCGTATCGGTGATTGTAGTCTTGTACAGGGCGTATCCATCTCTGTCACAAGGGATTTCTTCAAGGCGCATGTTGACTTTACCGCCGGATTCTGTATATTTGTACGCGTTGGACAGTATGTTCAGGAATATTTCTCTGAGTTTAATCGGGTCGCAGAACACATATCGATTATTCACGATAACCTGTCTCGTGAAGTCTATTCCCTTCTGGATCATCATTTCATGGAAAACCGAATACAATGTGTCATTAAACTGTTCCGCACTCCATGCCGTTTCGTCAAGAATGAGGGTTCCCTTCTCAATTCTGGTCATTTCCAGCACGTTATTGATAATTGAAAGAAGCACGTTGCTGGCATCATTGATTTTTCTCAGGTAATCGGCTCTCTTCCCGGGGTCTTCCTGATTCTTTTCCAAAAGATCTCTGAAGCCTATTATGGCGTTCATCGGTGTTCGAATGTCATGGGACATATTGGAAAGAAATTCGGTCTTTGCTCTGCTGGCAGCCTCCGCCGCTTCATACGCTTCAAGAAGGGACTTTTCCTGCTGTCTTTCTCTCTTAATCAGATCATCCACGTCTCGTATACCGATTACAACAGAATTATATCCGTTCTCTTCTCTGACGAAAGCTACTCTGGCCTGGAGATATACAATTCCGTCTTCCGTCATCTTCTCATATGTCACGGAGTAGTCTTTACCGGTTTTTCTGAAAAAATCTATTGATGTTTTTTCGATAAATTCTTCACGGCTTTTTTTCGTAACATAATCCTCCGCATAGCTGCGTATACTTGCCGACCAGCACCCTCCGAATCTGCGAAAATATTCGTTTATTGTATCATTTGAGCGGAAAAGGGTCATCCTGTCCGTTTCTGTGTCTACCAGTGCAACAGAGTTGTATTCCGATCCGAGTCCTTCGATTATTTCTCTGTTTTTTCGTTCTTCCTCCACAATTGCATCGACACATCTGAATCCCAGAATTATCTGTTCCTCTGCCTGACTCTGTGAATAAATGCGTATGAAAGAAGCCTGATAATAGTGCATCCCCGTATTATCTGCCACAACGCGATAGCTGCATGAATACTCATCGTTATTTTCCAGAGCGCTGCGAACCTTTTCTACTGAGATGGCGCTGTAAAGCGTCTTTTTATCTTCTTCGACAACGTATTTCTCAATATAATATGTCCAGGTATCATTATATGATCTGCGTACCGTACGACAATCCTCCGGTATTGTTACTCCGTTTCTCTTAATTGTCTGTGCCGTATCATCGATAAGGTCAAGAAGCACAACATCCGGGTAATCCCTGCTCAATGCCTCTGCTATAGCCATTTCATCCTGTATTTTTTTGATGTACTCCAGTTCCCTGATTTTGTCATCGTGAATCGTGCGAGTTGTGAAAACAATGTGTGAGAGCCTTCCGTCATACATGCGGTCTCCTTCAATAAAGGAACATTCTGCCCATATGGGTTTCCCTCTGTGCTCGGGAGACACTCCCACAGTGCTCAAATATTGCTTCGTTATGATATTGCAGTTTTTAAGCCTTTCATCAAGTGTGGACAAATCAAGAAACTCAAGCATTTCATCTCTGTATGAAGGCTCTACCATATTATTGCAGAAGTACTGTATCACTGTCTGCGCATCTCCGGCCTCTCCTATTTGATCGTGAATGCGTTTCGCAGATGACAGCTCCACAAATTTTTTCGATGATAAATCAACATAATATACGGATGTATAAATTTCACTCATTGATTGAATGATTCTATCTTTATTAATCGTGTCTTGTCTGTTCAAACTCATTTCCAACCTCCGCAACTTGAGATTTGCGTTTCTGTAACACTTAGTTGTCCTTATCCGATAAAAATACTGCCAGCATTCCGGCAAGCTTCGGAATCTCTACAGGTTTCGAAAGATGTCCGTCCATTCCTGCCGCCAGTGCATTCTTTCTGTCTTCGTCAAAAGCATTGGCGGTCATTGCTACAATAGGTATTGTGGATTTAGCATTGTCATCCAGGTTCCGTATTATTCTCGTTGCTTCATAGCCATCTACATTCGGCATCTGGATATCCATCAGTATCATGTCATAGTAACCGGCTTCTCTCCGAATCAGCATCTCAGTACAACAGGCACCGTCTTTCGCATGGTCTACCGAGATACCGAAATCTTCAAGTATGGCAACTGCAATCTCTGCATTGATTTCATTATCCTCTGCCAGAAGAATACGTTTACCGGAAAGATCCGGCATCTCCGGAGCTTCCGATTCTTTCTTTCTCTGCAAATAAGGTTCCGGGTCATTCACTATCCTGTGCATTGTTTTAACTGTAAAACAGCTGCTTTTACCCTGCTCGCTTTCGACCTCCACCGTACCGCCCATTAAATCAACAAGTCTCTTAACAATCGCCATACCGAGTCCCGTTCCCGCTACACGGCTCTGAGTAGTGTTGCGTTCTCTTGCAAAGGACTCAAAAATCACTTCCTGGAATTCTTTGCTCATTCCTATTCCCGTGTCTTTCACAGAATATGCAAAGGCAGCAAACCCTTCTTTTTCACATGGCAATTCTTCCAGAGCAACTGAAATTCTGCCGCCTTCCGGTGTGTATTTAATGGCATTTGACAGAAGGTTCATCATTATTTCTCTTGTCTTCTGAGCATCTGCGAATATATATCTGTGTTCTACGTTTATTTCGTTTGTAACCGTCAGATTTTTGTTCCTGATATCGTTCTCGAACATTGGAATTACAGAATGCTTCTTATCGCACAGATCCGTGAAATCCTCATTCAAATCTTCTTTGCCGCTGTCGATTTTGGCAACCTCCAGCATATTGTTAATAAGATTCAGCAGGTATTCACCTGACTCCCGGACTTTGCGCAATTCTTCCTTTAGTACTTCTGGCCGCTCAAGATTTTTCTCCATCAGGCTGCTGAATCCCAGAATCGCGTTCATCGGCGTTCGAATATCGTGGGACATGTCCAG
This sequence comes from Bacillota bacterium, assembly GCA_029008005.1. Lineage (GTDB taxonomy): Bacteria > Bacillota > Clostridia > Peptostreptococcales > Anaerovoracaceae > Lentihominibacter. The sequence goes on from JAQXIX010000014.1 coordinate 54,220, forward strand.
CAGAAATGTAGTTTTAGCTGCATTTGCGCTGTCTGCCTTTCGGCGCAATTCCTCAAGTTCTTCGTTCAGTGCATCTACCTGACTTATGTGCGCTTCTTTTTCTCCTACCTGCAGTGCTTTTCGATGCAGACTGACAACCAGCAGAAGTATTATTACTCCCACAACGATAATCAGCCCCGCCAGAACAATCTTAAAATTATCGCGGAGGTAATCCCAGAATGTATGCATATAGAAGCTCTCCATGTACTTATATGAGCTTTCGATTCCGAAGGATGAACCGATGGTTCTGAGCCCTCGGTTAAGAATTATCAGCAGCGCCGTGTTGTTCTCGGCCACGCCGAAGCACCTGTTGTCATCGCCCTTAAGCTGTATGAAGGAAAGCTTCTCATATTTTGAATTTCCTGTTACCAGTTCCGTACGAAGGGTATTGATTATTGTTCCGTCCGCTTTTCCTTTCATTACTTTTTCAAGGCATTCATCGATTGAATCGCAATAAACCATCTTCACTTCAGGGAAATTTTTCTTACAGTATGCGATCTGCATCTGATTATTTTTGTTTACTGCTATTGTATTTACATTGCTGCTGTCATATGTGCCTTTGAATACTAGAGATTCACTGCCCTGTACTACAGGTGATGACGCATCGATGTCATTCTGCTCCAGCTCCCAAAGGTTGCCGTAAACAGGAAAGGCCACGTCAACTTTACCCTCCTTCAGATCCTCAGCCATATGGTCGAAGCTTTTGTACGGAACATATTTTACCGAAATTTCATCTTTCATACCAAGTGATTCAAAAATCGCGTCTAATGTATCCGTCATAAGGCCTGTAGCCTCACCATTTTCATCTGTGTCCGAATAAGGCAGATAGTTTTCCATGTATGCCACCGTAAGCCGTGAATGACTATTAATCCACAGCTTTTCCTCATCGGTCAGTGTCTTGCTGATAAGGGTCGCGCCGTAGTTTGAATACTGCAGATTCTGCAAAATAAACGGATCTATAGAAAGCATCGTGTTCAATGATTCGTTCAGTTCCGCAAGTAAATCGCTCTTTTCTTTGTTTACGGCCAGATAAAATGGGTCTTCCCCTATTTTCGCGGTTACGGCAATTCCGTCCATACGCAGCACATTATTTATCGTCTGTGCCAGGAGATCTACTTCACCTCTTTCGAAAGCTTCTTTCTGTTCTTCGAAGCTGTCAAAATACACAGGTTTCATATTAACTCCCTTTTCCTCAATCCACTTCAGGGTAAAGGTGGCAATCTGATTATTCCTGATCACTCCGACTTTTTTACCTGAAAATGTGGAAATATCAGAAGATGAAATTGAAACGTCTCCTGATTTTTTATACAGATAGTACTGGTCCGTTCCCATGGCCGAATCAGGAAACAACATTGTTCCTATTCGTTCTTCCGTAATCGAAACACCTGCGAGAAAATCAATATTCCCATCCTGCAGCATTTGGAATAATTCGTTCCAGTTGCCGTATACGTACTCGTACTCCCAGCCTGTATAGTCCGCAACCTTCTGCAGATAGTCATAACAATATCCGGTCTTAATCAGACCGTCTTTCATGCCTTCCTGGAACATATCGCTCTGATACCATCCCACTCTGACAGTTTTTCCCTCTTTACTCTCGTTTTTGTCCTGTGCATATGCGTCAGGCACAGCAAAAGCCGAAAACATCAAAAGCATCGCAAGCAGCACTGTCAATATTCTAATGTATATTTTCCCGGTTCTTTTCTTTTTCATAACATCTTATTATACCTTCTTTTCCCAACCAACACAAAAATTAATTTTATTAGTTTTAATGGTACCCTTTTGATTACCCTTTTTTGTAATATTACCCCCCATTGGCTAATTCAAAAAACCTCTGACAAATTGTATAATGAACACAGGTTTATTGTTAAGGAACAAAGGAGACCGGACTATGGGAATATTTAAAACGACACACAAAGTGACAGACGATGAAAGAAATTTTCAGAAGGAGAATCTCAAGAGACTGGAAAGCGAATTTGACATGACCAAGGCCATGGGAGTAAAAAAATTCCGGGATGCAATGCAGTTCATCTATGACAAAGACCGAAGATGTTTCGTTGTTGTCGAGGGGCCTGAAGAGACTTTCAAGTTAAAGAACCCGTATATCATTGATTTCGATCAGGTGAAAGATGCCTATGTGGAAGTTGAAGAATTCTGGACAGAAAAAATGGGAAAATTCGAAATCAAGGCACCAATGCAGAACAGCCTGAAGATGGGAGATTTTGATAAAGTGTTCTGGAGATACAATATCATCATGCACTTCGAAACAACTCATCCATATGCGAAGCACATAGAGTATCAGATGAACTACAACACAATAATAACAAGAGTCTCAGGACTGAGACTTATATCCAAGAGAGGTCTGGAACTTAACGGGGAATACCGAGGCGAAGAAATCAAAAAGCAGTCCGAGAGAATTGCAGAGTTTGCAGAACAGCAGCAGGAAGCAGTAGGCAAAGAAAAGATGCTGGACATCGTAACAGGTAACCGTCCCGACAGCATACTGGATAAAATGACCGTGGACTATTTCGAGCAAAAGTTCGTTGACAGAATGAACAACATCTCAAAGCATCTTGACAGAGCATACCGCATCTGCAAAGTTCTGGGAAAATAAGAATACGAACATGAATACAGCCATGTGAATAGATGACGGCCAAGCCATCAAATAAGAGCGGAATAGCCGTCAGGTTTCATCTCGAATCCCGGCGGCTAAAGATTTTGCACTATTATCATGTATAAAATCGTGCTGGTTCCGATACTGAGCAGTGTGTTTCGTTTCCAGCCGTGAAGTATCATCGCAACTGCCACGCATATCAGTTCCGGAATTCCGTGGGTTCCTTCAAATATGCTGATGTTTCTCAGACAGAATACGAGAAGCATGCTCATTATTGCCGGCGGCAGAACTTTCCCCAGGTATGTAATCCATTTCGGCGTTCGCTCACCATGGTCAAACAGTATAAACGGCATTGCTCTGAGCAGCAGGGTTACAACTGCCATTACTGCAGTCAGCATTATTATGTATTTATCTATCATCGATTTCCTCCCTGCTTAAAAAGTCTTTCATACAAAGCAGCACGACCGACATAGCGATCAGCGTCGGTATGAGGAAATTGTCAGCTCCGAAAATAATAAGCGCCGCAATAGTTATAGCAAAACCCATTAACGCCGGTAAATGTTTTTTATCGGATTTCCACTGTTCAACAACAAGAACTGCGAACAGTGCAGTCATTACAAAATCAATACCGGTTGTATCGAATGGTATCAGGCTTCCTGCCACGGCTCCGATTACAGAACCGCATATCCAGTAGCAGTGATGCATTACCGTTATAGCAAAATAAAATGTTTTATCGCTCATGTTTTCCGGCGTTTTGTAACCGGTTAAAAGCGCATAGGTTTCATCAGTCAGTCCGAAAACCAGATAAAACTTCCTGATTCCCATTCCCTTATATTTTTCTATCATAGACAGACCGTAAAACAGATGCCTGAAGTTAATAAGAAATGTGAGCAGTGCTACCTGGACAAGTGTCGCACCTGCAGCCAGAAGCTCTACTGCCAGAAACTGCGCCGATCCGGCATATATAAACAGACTCATAATAAATGCCCATCCAGGTCCGTATCCTATTGATTGCAAAAGCAGGCCAAAGCCGATTCCCAAAGACAGATACCCTGCCAGAACCGGTATCGTCTTAGGGAAGACTTGTTTAATAATTTGTCTCATTAATTAGTTACTCCCGTAAATTTATAACCTATTTATTATAAACCTATTTGTGACATTTGTGGAAAAAAATTTGGTTTCACTTTATTCCCATCTCGGTTTCACCGTGCCAAGCGCTGTAACCGTTGATTATTCGTTGCCTGCGGTGAAAGTAGCAGGCTGTATCGATACTTTTAGATTCAGCCGAAATACTTTGTCCCGTTTCAGGCTCTGACTTTCACCGCAGGACATCTGTTTTCAATGCTTTCCGGAATCGTTACGGTGAAACACAATAAAAGCGGGACTGTAAAAAAGCTGCTGCACTAATTACTTAGCGCAGCAGCCCCTTAATTATTTATTTCTTCTGCTTGCGTATACCGTCGTCGCTGCACCGGTCAGTGCCAGTATTGCGGCAATCAGCCAAATCATTACATTGAAATCGTCTCCTGTACGAGTTCCGTTTCCGTTACCGGACGTCTCTCCGGCATTGCCGGAATTGCTGTTCTTGTCCGAATTACCGGAGCCTCCGGGTTTGTCTCCGGAATTTCCTCCCGGACTATCCGGGTTATCATTATTCGATTCTTTTTCATATACATTGAATCTGACAGTTCTCAATTCTTTGTAATAATTTCGCGTATCTTCCGGTGTATAAACTGCGTATCCGCCTACTCTGCCCACATTGAGTTCTTCATCCGGATTAATCCATGCCCAGCCCGAAGGAAGCTTCTGATCTCCAAGCTTGAGACCATCCTTCATTTCCATGTCCGGCACCTTCGGAGTTTCAACATCGCAGCGTGCCTTTCTGATCGTGAATGTTACTGCCTTTGCAGCGCTGTTGTAGTAATCATCCTCATCTACATAAGCACTTGCTATGTAGTTTCCCGAATCCTTCGGTGCAGATGACAGTTCTTTCATTCCCGGGGTTTCAGCCATTCTGTATAATGCAAAGGCCGGAATATTCGGATCGCTGCTGCTGTCTTCTTCTGTCAGTTCAAAATATCTGATTTTAACTTTCTGACATGGTTCAAGCTTTTCTGCCGGAAGCTCCGCAACAGGAACTGCCGAAAGTTCCGAAGGCTCTATTGCCTCGCCGTCGTAAACCTTTGATTTTATTTCCACGGTAACAAACACATCCGCTTTTTTGACTGTGAGTTTTCCCGGTTTTACTGTCGATGTCCCGTCATTGCTGCTGAAAGCATAATTTGAATTGCTGCTCTTCGTCTCAACAACAATCGCATCCTCGTGTTCACCCGGTTTGTAAGATTCATATGACTTTTTGGTTCCCACGGACATGATTACATCTTCAGGTTTGTCCCATGGCATAAGTCCCTGTTTACCGTCTTCGTCGCCAAAGCTGTATGTGTAGTCAGGTTCCGTCCCGTATGTTCCAGTCTTGTCGTCGGCGGTAATCCGGAGGATTGCCGGAGTAATCTTCACCTTTCCCGGCTTCAGGTCAAGCTTATAATTTCTCGATATAAACGGATTGCCTTTCTTGACAATTTCTATCGTCGCATCGCCGGCGGGTACAGTCTCGTTGAGAGGCGCCGCCTCCAGAGTTCCATTGGCGAAATTGCCTGCATCATCACTAAGCTTAAATCCCTCATATTCCAGACCATACTTAACATTGCTGTCTGCAGAACCGTAAGCTATTTCATCAACTCTGTTACCGGCAGTATTTTCACCTCTGTACGCATAGGAAGTGACCTTAAGATCAGCTCTTGAAATCTTAATGACAGAATATGCTACAGCCTCTTCATAGGCATCGTTGCTGACTTTAACCTTAACAACGGCAACACCGGCATTCTTGTATGTTACGTGCCCTGTTTCGTCAACCTCTGCTGTTTCAACAAGCCTGTTATCCTCGCTCTCATCATAAATCAGGCTGTAAGATACTTTGTCTCCCGTGAGTTTCCCTGTTTCGCCGTAGTCTACGCTGATATCTCCACCGGCAGACCAGTCCTCTCCACCGTATGATGCCGAAATATTATTTACCCTTGCAGACGATCTCTCCGCCCTGTTCTTATAGAATTTTTTCGTCGGACTGTTTGTGCATATGTAATTAGAGCTTTCGGTAAGCTTGGCACTTACTGTATATTCAGTGTCTCCCTGTACACCCTTAAAACCGAAATCTTCGGTACAAATACCGTCATCACCGGCAGCATTCAGCTTCACATTCTCTCTTTCGTCTCCGTTAATAAATACAGATACACGTCCCGGCGAATCTCCGGCAATAACACCTGCGACCGCCACATAGACCGTTGCATCACCGCCGTCTTCCCTGGCGGTCAGATCCATGACAATAGATCGTTTGTGGATTTTGAAAGACTTCTCTGCCGTTGCTCCCGTGAAACCGCTTGTTTCTTCAATCGATGCCTGAACGATATACTCTCCCGCATTAACCGGCGCTCCGCTGAGTTCACTTCCCTTCACGCCATCGGAAGCCTCGAAATATTTATATGTGATATTTCCGTAACTGTTTGATGAAACAGCAGGATTTTCAACTGCTTTACCGTCATATACTTTTGTCGGATCCTCGACAATATCGATAGTACCCTTATCTTTTGTTACTCTGCCTTTATACGTTCCTTTTGCACTCCAGTACATTTCGGTTTCGTTTTCGGCATTTGCTGTAATGGCGTATTCCGTACGTTTCTCAGCATTAAGCACTACCTTGGCCCCCGGCATTGTCGGTACTGTTTCTTCTTCGACTATCTTAATATACGGATTACCGGCCAGAGTAAACTTTATCTTGGTTCCATCAGAAAGTCCCGCATCGCTCTTTACCGATACCGCAAAATCATCTCCCACTGCCGGTTCCGTTTCAGGACCTTCGAGAGTCAGCTTGCCGTCCATCTTAATCCATGCGTTGCTGTCATCAGTGGTTTTGCCGTAGTAATGGCGTGATTCGCCGTTGTATGTATAATCTGCAGTTGATCCGCTGCTGCTGTCAGTTGTCGGAAGATACAGGTAGATTCTGCCGTTATCTGCGGAGAAAATATCTGTGGTGCCGTAATCTCCAAGGGACACCTTAAAGTCTTTTGGTTTGAAATAGTTTTCGCCCGTCTGCAGCTTTGTCTGATACACTTGCGTTCCGTCAGTTCGCTCCGCCTTAGTCGTATGGCACGAAACAGAGCCGCCATCGATTTTGATATCAAACTCATCACTGAGATCGCCAATCAGTGTTCCTCCCAATATCTTCGCATCTCCGTCCTTCAGAATCGGTTTCGGGTCGTATCCTCCGCCGTATCCCATATCGTTTCCTGCATGGTCGCTGCTCAGAGGAGTGCCTGAATGAGCTACGATAAAGCCGCCGGTTACAACAAGCTCCTCGAGACGGCCGCCTCTTCCGCCGCCTCCGATTCCGGCTCCGCAGCCTGCATAGTCGCCTTTATCCTCATCTCCGCCGTGAGCGTATACGTATCCTCCGTTAATCCGGATGGAGTCCGCACCGTGGCCCGCTGTGCCAAAAGGAATATCATCGTAAACTTCTCCGTGCTCTCCGCCGCCGCCAAGTCCGGCTCCGCCTTTTCCTCCCACAGCATTGACGTAGTATTTCCAGGAATCTGTCTTGCTGTCGTAGGTCGTTTCGTCCAGATCAATCAGGATAGTATCGGCACCGCCGCCGTATCCTCCACCGATTCCGGCACCTCCGTCGCCGCCTTTCGCATCAACCTTTGATCTACCTATTATATTGATGTCACAAGCTTCACCACCGGATCCGCCTGAACCGTTGGAACCTGCTCCTATACCTGCAGCCTTCTCGCCGCCTGTGGCCTTAACGGTGGAGTCATCTATCTCTAATGATGAGAATACACCAAATTGAGCACCGCAGCCTGTACCGATTCCTGCCGACCTTGTTCCTCCTGTGGCAGTTACATCAGACGAGCTGATCACTATAGACAGACAGGTAGTATCCCACCAGAATGTTGCCATTGTGTCAATTCCGCCGCATCCTATTCCAGCCGAATATCCAGTACCCACAGCTTCCACTTCTGATTTCTTTATCATGATGACGCCTGAACTTTCAGCGTAACCACCGCCTATTCCGGCTCCTCCCTGTTTGCCGTGTCTCGGGTCTCCCGCTTTTGCCTTTACCTTGGAATTAACAATGGTTACATCATCGACACTTGTGCCCCAGCCGCCGCCGATTCCTGCGCCGCCATCATTGCCGAAAGCAGTAATTTCACTTCCCTCTATATTAACGTCGCCGCAGCTTCCACCTGTCCATCTGACAGCATCTCCTTTGCTGTCAGACTCATATCCGCCGCTTCCGATTCCGGCTCCTGATGCAGAGTATGCATAAATTTTTGAATCTCTGATATTTATTTCTGTTACGACTGTATTCTGACCGGAACCTATCGCAGCCTTTATCTGTTTAGATGTATTGGAAGCATGAATATCCGAGTCCTCGATTGTAATGCCGTCAACCTTAACCTCGTTAATAAGCTCACCGCTGTAGGAAGCTCCGATTGTACCGCCAACGAAATCAGTTTTCTTTATTGTTATGCTTCCCACATCAGCGCACCAGCCTGCACCGATCGAAGAGCCATGCCTTTCTGTACCCTGTTTGTCCTCTATGTCGCAGTTTTCAATCAGGATATCTCCCATAGCTCCGGTGTTATGGCCGTTGCCTATACCGGAACTGTGAAACTGCGGATCAAGAACTTTAGTTTTATTCTCAAGAGTAATTTTCGCATTGGCAAGAGTGATGTCCTCCCCGCAGGAGTCTGCTCCACCTATAACAGCAGTTGAGAAGGTTTCCTCAGAAATTGCTTTTATTACAAGCTCTCTTCCTCCTTCATTGCCTTTGATTGTAATGTTGCCGCCGTCTTCGCCTTCTCCGGCACCAATCCCGGCTCCCTCATTTTTTCCGACAGCTTCGATGTTTCCTTTTCCGTAAATATTAATATTCTTCACGGATGTGTTGCCGCCGCCGATTCCGGCTCCCTGGTATCCTCCTACAGCTTTAATGCTGCCGCCGTCAAGGGTAATCTTGATTGTATCGATATTGTGGCTTTCAACTTCTCCTGTCGCGCTGCCGATTCCTGCACCCCATTTACCACCATAAGCAGTAATCTCAAGATGGCTGTTCTCCTTTATTTCAAGGCTGCCGACTTCGCCGCCGTCTCCGCCGCCGATTCCGGCACCGCCTTCGCCGTTGCTCTCGTCTTTACCGCCACCGCCGTAGGCTGTAATCTTGCCACCTGCAATATAGATATCTCCAACATCTCCTCCGTCTCCGCTGCCTTTAGCATTACCGCCGCCGATTCCGGCTGCGTTCTTTCCTCCGGTAGCATTGACAGTTCCGCCCTCAATCGTAATCTTTGAGACATATCCCTCGAGACCTCCACCGATTCCGGCTCCTTCCTCGCCGCCGGCAGCAGTTACAGTTCCCCCGGAAATTCTGATTGTACCGTTAAGATCTCCGCCGTCACTTCCTCCGATTCCGGCTGCGCCGCTTCCACCGGTTGCTTTAATGTTACCACCGGAAATTGTAATGTTGTTACCGTTGCCGCCGTCTCCTGAGCCTACTGAATCTCCGCATCCGATTCCGGCTGCGCCGCTTCCACCGGTTGCTTTAATGTTACCACCGGAAATTGTAATGTCTCCGGCAACCTCGTCACAGCCGCCTCCAATGCCTGCAGCCTTAACTGCACCGTAAGCCTCTATCGTCAGATTGTCATTTATTGTAAGGCTTCCCATGTCACAATCGGCATTGCTTCCGATTGCAGCGGCTCCTTCCTCAGAACCGCCGTAGTTACCACCTCCGTACACAATGAGCTTATCGTCGGAATCGCCTTTGATTGTCAGACTCGCACCCTTCTCAATATTAATTCCGGCATATCCCCAGTTAGCACCGATTCCGGTATTGTTTCCACCATAAAGACTGCAGTTTCCGTCAACTATTAAAGTCACGCTGCAGCCTTTTTTTATGCTTATAGGAGCTGCTTCAACACTTTTACCGTCGTCCGCCTCGTCGCAAAGATCTATTTCCAGATTCTTAATCGTTATTGTCGGATTTCCCTTCTCAACAGTAATATGATTTTTCGCTGAAGTACCTGATATCGTATAGTCCTCGCTGTCCTTTACGGTAATGCTCCCGTCCGAAATATTCTTAGTTACCGTCGCATCGGCAATGTCAGGTAAAAATACTGTCATAAACAAAGCTATAACTGCAATACCTGCTATTCTCATGACAATGCTGTTCTTCATTGGCGATCTCCTTATGTCAAAATAAGTTGCTGAATTAACATTACGATTATATCAGCAAAGGCTTATCACCGCCACTTTTTTTACATTTTCTTACAAAACCTTTTCATCCTTTCACCGGCAGAAAACGTCACGGACAAAGGATTTTTTTCATAGCCCTGATTATCGCTTCAACTTCTTCTTCGGTGTTATATTCGTCAATAGTAATTCGGACGGAATTTTTCGCCTCTTTTTCTGTCCGGCCGATTGCTGTCAGCACGTGACTCGGCTTGGAATCCGACGCGCTGCATGCCGATCCGGCAGACACACAGATACCACATGCATCAAGTTCCATCAGAAGATTCGCATCTCCCGGGTTCTCAAATGAGAAATTAACATTCCCCGGCAATCGCAAATTCCGATGACCGTTTAATTCAGCTCCGGGCAATTTGCTTATTTCCGAAATCAGCAGATCTCTCCACCTTATTACCTCCTGTTGTTTCGAATCGATGGCTTCAACAGATTCTCTCAAAGCTGCGGTCATCCCCGCAATTCCCGGAAGGTTCTCGGTACCTGCTCGCATGCCCATTTCCTGTCCACCACCGGAAATAAATTCAGGCAGGTAAAGTCCTTCGCGAACATACAAAAGGCCTATGCCCCTCGGGCCATGAAATTTGTGAGCCGATAATGAAAGCAGATCTATGTTATCCCGTTCAACATTTATATCAATATGTCCGGCAGCTTGTACAGCGTCGGTGTGAAAAATAATTCCGCGTCTTTTGCAAAATTCTCCAATCTCTCTTACCGGCTGTATTGTACCGATTTCATTGTTGGCATACATGATACTGACAAGACCGGTTTTTTCCGTAACTGCATCCGCCACCGCATCAGGTGAAATAATTCCCGCTTCATCAGGCGCTACGAGGGTAAAGGTGAACCCCTCCTTCTCCAGCCCTTCAAGAGTATGGAGAACTGCGTGGTGCTCAATCTTATCCGATACAATGTGGGTTTTTCCTTCCGATCGCATTTTGTGCGCAGCTGATATTAACGCATGATTGTCAGACTCGCTCCCTCCCGAGGTGAAAACTATTTCATCTGTTTTTGCAAATTCGAAAGATCAACTGTATCAAAATCCGCAATGCCGATTGTCCCCACCCCGGCGGCTGCCAGATACATCAATGCCGGTGAGCCCAGCGCACCTGCACCGATTACAAGCACCCTGCCTTTCAACAGCTTTTTCTGACCTTCGGCTCCGATTCCGCCGATTATATACTGTCTGGAATATCTGAGTAATTGTTCTCCGCTAAACATAAGAAATTCACCTCGACTTTCTATGTTTTTATTATAACATACTAAATCGGTAGGTGAATAGGTTTTATTGTATAATTATGTTTTCGGATGCAAGGCTAGTACTCTGCATAGGCGAAGCCTGCAGAACTGTCAAAAAAGAGCAGCAGATAAAAACTGCTGCCCTAGGCTGCTATACATGAGCCCTAATTATTTATGAATTAATGATTTCCGCATCCGTGGTCTCCGCATCCGTGGTCTCCGCATCCGCCTCCACCTGCATGTTCGTGATGACTGCAGTTAGAACCTGTATTCACCAGAGTCCCCGCCAGATAATCCTCAACTGCTTTATCCACGTCTCCGGAAGCACCTGCACATAAACGGATTCCCGCTGCTGCCAGAGCATTCTGTGCTCCTCCTCCGATTCCGCCGCAAATCAGAACATCTATCTGATTCATTGCCAGAAGATCTGCCAGGGCACCGTGTCCGCACCCGTTAGAACCGATTACCTCCGAAGAGACAATCTTATTACCATCAACTTCATATACCTTAAATGATTCGGTTCTTCCGAAATGCTGGAACACCTGGCCATTATCATATGTTACTGCTACTCTCATTTTTCCTTCCTCCTTATCATGCAAAAGCTTCAATTCTCCGGATGCTCCGGACAGATGACATCTTCTGCAGTTCAGACTGCCATCGCACAGAACGTAATTTCCCCCTTCAATTCGCAGTCCTATTCCCAAAACAAGAACATCTGCCAGTTTTTTTTTCGCACTGTTATATATCATCTGTGCTGTCGTTCTGGCAACACCTAATTTTTCTGCACATTGCTCCTGGGTGAGTCCTTCAGAATCAATCAGCCTGATACTTTCGTATTCATCAACGGTCATAGTCAGTATTTCGCAGTTTTTCACTTGCTGCGGAACGAATACGGTTATATCCGGCTCTCTGCAAATAATACGCTTTCTGCATCTTGGCATTATCATTACCTCGTTTATTATTCCATACATTACAACAGCCCCGATCCATGTCGGGGCTGTTGCAGCACACTGCTTAGTAGTTTTCTTTTCTTACTTCGAAATAAGCCTTCGGATGTTTACATACAGGGCAAACCTCCGGCGCTTCGGTACCTTCAACTACATGACCGCAATTACGACATTCCCATCTTTCGGCATCGCTTTTTCTGAACACTTCTTCTTTCTTAACGTTATCCAGCAATGCACGATATCTTTCTTCATGAAGCTTTTCTATTGCAGCCACTCCCCTGAACTGTTCTGCCAGCTCCGTAAACCCTTCTTCTTCTGCTTCTCTCGCCATGCGATCGTACATGTCTGTCCATTCTGCGTTTTCGCCTTCGGCAGCATGAAGAAGATTCTCTGCTGTATCTCCAAGTTCTCCGAGTGCCTTGAACCACAGCTTAGCATGTTCCTTCTCATTCTCTGCAGTCTGTAAAAACAGTGCCGCAATCTGCTCATATCCTGCCTTCTTCGCTACAGATGCATAGTATGTATATTTATTACGTGCCTGAGATTCCCCTGCGAATGCTTCCCAGAGATTCGCTTCGGTTTTCGTTCCTGCATATGGATTATTTTTCGATTCTTCAACTTTAACAAACTTCTCCGCAGGCTGTTTACAAAGCGGACATTTTTCAGGAGGCTGTTCTCCCTCATGAACATAACCGCATACTGTACATTTCCATTTTGCCATTTTATTCTCCCTTCTTCGTTTCTCTAATCGATTTTTATCGGCATATGCCAATAAAAATATACCACATTTATCACTGAATGTAAAGTTATATGCTGTCGAGATATTCGACAATATCACTCACATCTGCGAGAGCCCCTTTTCCTTCGGTACCGCATGCCAGCATTGCCGACTTCGGCTCGATAAATCTGTAACCATAATCCGCGAGTTTTTTTATATTGGACCGGACTATAGGGTTTTCGTACATATTCGTATTCATTGCCGGTGCCATAACTATCACCGCCTGATTGGCTGCAGCAACAATAGTCGACGTAAGCAGGTCATCTGCTATTCCTGAAGCCACCTTGCCGATAATGTCTGCCGATGCAGGTACAACAGCCACAACATCGGCCCACTGAGCCATATTAATATGCTTAACAACTGACGGATCTTCCTCTGCGAAAGGATCTGTCTCGACTTTTCTCTTGCTTAATGTCTGCAGAGTGAGAGCCGTAATAAATCTGCTGCCTCCATCTGTCAGAATAACCTGCACATTATGACCTTTTTTCACAAGAGCGCTTGTAACATCAGCAGCTTTGTATGCCGATATGCTTCCCGATACACCAAGTACTATATTCATCTTCTAATCCTCCTGTTCTGTAATGCGACGAGCAATCATCTCAGCTATTTCATCTTTCGTCTGCATCGTATCAATATCACCGTTTCTGTGAATCAGATAGCCTTTGTGCATTCCGCCTCCTATCTCACTGAGATCATTTGCCAGCACGAAATCGCAGTCATTTTTTTCCATAAGTGCCGATGCCACACGGATAAGCTCTTCATGAGGTACATTGCTGAGCAGCTTGAAACCAACCAGCTTCGACTGTGGACTCAGTTTCTTTATCATACCGATTATCTTCGGCGTCCTCCTGAGGGTTATTGCCAGATCGTCAATAGACGAACTGATTTTGTTTCCGTTGATTTTGCTTGATTCTACGCCAGTTTTAATAGCTTCGACAGTTGTTACCTTGTCCACCATGTAATCACTTACCGCCATGGTGTGGATTACTGCGTCTATGCTGTCATTCCGCAGTACTTTCTCCAGCTGTTCCTTCAGATCCATAGTGCTGCCGATTCTTATATGTTCGACAAGGGGATCTTCGGGAAAAGATGCCGTTTCTCCGTGAAGATAGTAAAGCTTCTCCACTTTGTCTCTGTTCTCCTTAAGAAGCACTTTGCTTATGGCAAATCCAAGTCTTCCCGTGGATCTGTTTGTTATTTTCCGTACATCATCGATAGGCTCACTTGTGCCGCCTGCCGTTATTACAATTTTCATATATCTTTCCTCATTTTTATTCAATAATCAATGTAGTAATTCTATCCCCAGTCGAAGTTACTGTCAATGCCGGCAGTGTGATATAATATGTATATTGACATTAATTCAGGAGGTAATCAAATGAAAAAAACATGTGCATGGAGTTCATATACTCCGGAAAGCATCGAAGAATTAAACAGATTATGTGATAAATATAAGGCTTTTCTCGATAAAGGCAAAACCGAGCGCGAATGTGTCAGATACGCTGTTGAACTGGCGGAGGCTCAGGGATTCAGTAACCTGCAGGACTACATAAACTCAGGAAACAGACCGCCTGCCGGCGCCCGTCTGTATGCAGTCGGAATGAAAAAAATGCTCGTACTCTTCATACTCGGCAGCAGACCTGTCTCCGAAGGCATGAACATTCTCGGAGCCCACATCGATTCACCGAGACTTGACGTGAAGCAAAATCCACTATACGAAGCCGAAGACATGGCATATCTTGACACTCATTATTACGGCGGCATCAAGAAATATCAGTGGGTTGCCACTCCAATGGCCATTCACGGAGTGATTGCGAGAAAGGACGGAAGCATTATCGATGTAACAATCGGAGAAAATGATGAGGATCCTGTATTCTGTTTCACTGATCTTCTGATTCACCTGGCTCAGGCTCAACTTAAGAAACCGGGTGCTACTGTTGTCGAAGGCGAAAATCTGGATCTTCTTATCGGCAACATGCCTATAGACAAATCGGAGCTTGAGGAAGATGAAAAGACAACTGTAAAGGCTAACATACTTGCCATTCTAAAAGATAAATACGGCATCGAAGAAGATGATTTTCTCTCCGCCGAGCTGGAAATCGTTCCTGCCGGCAAGGCTCGCGACTGCGGCCTGGACAAGAGCATGATTATGGCATACGGTCAGGATGACAGAGTATGCGCTTATCCTTCACTTCAGGCTATTCTGGATGTTGAAGATGTAACACGTACTGCCTGCTGTCTTCTTGTTGATAAAGAGGAAATCGGCAGTGTCGGCGCTACAGGAATGCAGTCACGCTTCTTCGAGAATATCGTTGCAGAGCTTGTGGCTCTCACTGAGGGCGAGTCTGACCTCAAAACACGCAGAGCTCTTCAGAATTCGCGCATGCTTTCTTCTGATGTAAGCGCCGCATACGATCCTCTCTATTCTGATGTATTCGAGAAACGAAGTGCTGCGCTCATGTCAAAGGGCATCTCCTTTAACAAGTTCACCGGTTCCAGAGGCAAAAGCGGTTCCAATGATGCAAATGCCGAATACGTCGGCAGACTTCGTAAGGTAATGGATGAGGCGGATGTCAAATTCCAGATTACGGAACTAGGCAAGGTAGACGCCGGCGGCGGCGGCACCATTGCCTACATTATGGGAAACTACGGGATGGAGGTTATCGACAGCGGAGTGGCAGTCCTCAATATGCATGCTCCATACGAAATCAGCAGCAAAGCCGATATATACGAAGCATACAAAGGCTACAAGGCATTTCTTATAAACATGTAAAACAATGGACCTCATGTGTCAAACACATGAGGTCCTGCTGTTAAAATACTAAATCAGTGGTTTTTTACAGTCTTTACGCCAACCATCCGGAATAATACTTCGTCTTTGATTTAAGCTTGCTTATCTTTTGTCTTCATTCATAAGCTGATTTTTGTCGGCATGATATTCCACACTCGGTGTGTTATCACCATGCAAAGGCTCAAAACTACGCTTATCAGTTTCTTTTTCATCTGTCAGCCTTCCCTCTCTATCATTTATATCACTTGATATCTATAAGTATGCCACTGAATCCGATAAAAAAACAATAATGTCGCCCCTATTGTGATTCCTGCGCCAAGTTTTGTAAACGAGGAATCGATGCCCTTTTCCCCCGTATTTCACCGTTGCAAAGGCCGAAGCCATTGATTTTTCGTTGCCTGCGGTGAAAGTTGCAGGCTGTATCGGCACTTTTGTTTTCGTTCTAAATGCGTTGCTTCGTTCCGGCCGCTGTTTTTCACCGCAGTTCTTCTGTTTTCAATGCTTCCTGAGGTCGTCACGGTGAAATCCCGGGATAGGAGCAGAAAGGCAAAAACAAACAAAAGCCTTCACAGCTTTCACGCTGCCGAAGGCTTTTGCGGTCAGTATTTTCTAAGCTTCGAAAACAACTTCACCATCGAAAATTGTCATACAGACTCTAATATTATGAATGCTATCAACCGGCACATCGAAAATATTATTCTCCAGTACAACCATATCTGCCAGCTTTCCTACTTCAAGGGTTCCGATAATATCCTCGTCACGATTTGAATAAGCATTACCGAAAGTAGCCGCTTCAATCATCTGTTCCGTACTCACTCTCTCTTCCGGCCAGAGTACATCACATTCTTTACATGTAGTTGAGTCAGTATCTTCTTTTAATCTTGTTATGGCAATTTGCATACCTTTAAGCGGATTCGGATCCGGCGTTACGGAATAATCGCTTCCCATTCCTACTGTCATCCCTGCATCAAAAAGAGATTTCATCGGATATTCATGCTTCGCACGATCTCCAAGATACGGAACCTCAATGCCGTCATAATAACCTTTCTCCTTAAAAAACCAATATGGATTCGAAAGGCAAACGACATTATGCTTCGCCATTCGCATAATATCCCCTTCGTCGACAATCTGCAGATGAGTTGCAACAGGTCTTCTTTTGTTATTGTCCGGATTTGCATCACGCACTTTGTCCAGACAATTAACCATCATCTCTGCCGCCGCATCACCGATTACATGAAAATGCAAGTCGAAACCTTCTTTATCGGCTCTTACACACATATCCGAAAGGTCTTCCTGATCCCATATGGGATCGCCGCGATAATCAGCCTCATCTTCATAAGGCTTTTTCAAATAACCTGTTTTGCCTTCGATTACTCCGTCAACAAATATCTTGACCTGTTCAAGCTTGAGTTTTTCCTCATGGCCTGATATTTTCTGTCTGGCATCAATAAAACGCTCAACTTGTTCGGATGACAAATGTTCCGATGATTCAAATGCTCCTCGTATTCTGCATGTAAGTTCACCTTCTTCGGCAAGTTCACGATATGCATCCACCATTGAGCTGTCCGCCGGAACCATTGCATCAAAAAGAGTTGTTACTCCGTACGCCCCATAGAATTTCTGCATATCCCGTACGACGTTCTTAAAATCTTCCTTGCTGAATTTAAGCCTAGCCTTATCCAAAAGCTTTATTGCTGCAAATTCTCTAAACACACCGCTCGGATATCCGTCCTCTTCTCTTTCGATTACGTTTCCTTCCGGGACTGTAGTTTCAGATGTAATGCCGCAATATTCTATTGCTCTTGTATTTGCCCAGAATGAGTGGTGATCTCCTGAATCCAGTACAAGAGGTTTATCGGGACAAACACTGTCCAATGCATGTCTTGTCGGACCCTTCGGGCCGAAGGCCGGATTAATCCAGCCACAGCCCTCATACTTTTCCATTTCAGGATGCATATCAATATAACGCTTTATCTCCTTAAGATACTCATCCTCTGTCTCAAGACCGTGAAGCATTATTTTGAACAGGCGCTCAGGTCCTGCCATATAAATATGCATATGTCCGTCAATTAACCCCGGAAGAACCATTTTACCATTCAGGTCAATTATCTCTCTTGAATGTTTTTTCAGGGCTTCCGCTTCACAATCAGATCCAACAAAAGAAATTTTATTCCCACTTATAGCTATTGCCTCAGCCCAGCTTTTATTTTTGTCTACAGTGTATATTTTACCGTTAACAAGCAGTTTGTCGTATTTTTCCATTTTGTCTCCTTATGCCTGTGCTGACTTTGCTTCTTCATATTCTGTCCCGTAACCGAATCCACCGATATTTTTCTTCTGGAGAATCTTGCCGTAGATAAAATATGCCACAAGTGCAAATACGCACGATGGAACAAATGCCGATATGTATGGGAAACATGGTGCATATGCCCAGGTTGCCGGATTAAGAATCATAACGTACAGAACTGTTGCCAATACCAGAATAATTATTCCGCCCCAGTTTCCGCCTCCGTAATATCTCATTCCGGAGCTTGATGTCACATCGTACAACGAACGCAAATCTATATGCCCTTTTCTGAAGTAATAGTAGTCAAGAATCTGGATTATTGACATAGGTCCAAAGATTGCAGCACTGTAGTTCATGAGCAACTGATAATTATTGTACATAAAGTCCTGGAAGAAGGAGAAAATAATAACAGGAACCATAAACACAGCACATGCAAACACCCATTTTTTGTTTGCAAACAGATTATAATTTTTCAGTCCTAAGCATGTATTGTAAAATGCGTATGCACCGGACGTCAGGTTTGCTAAAATAACAAAGAACAGTGCAAGACATCCGAATCCGATTCCACCGAGAGGAATCATCCATTCAGTAGGGTCGGAACTTCCGACTGTGTATGCCGATGCTGCCGAAAGCATAGCTACGCATACAGGCATTAACGCCAGACCAATCATATTTCCCCAAAGAGTTGATTTTTTCGTTTTATTCAGTCTGCCCAATGCTCCGATTCCCGGCCACCATGATATTCCCGCTCCGATATTAAGCTCCAGCGAAAGCAGAATATTAATCTTCTGATCAGGATAAGGCCAAAGGGGTTCTGCATTCCATATATCACTCCATGTTGTTTTCGTAATAAGAGAAACAATCATGATAATAAGGCAAACCACAAGTCCCGGAACCATAATTCTATTCATAATCTTAAGCGCTGCCGGTCCTCTCCATGTAATAAAGAACATTATTGCGGCCGCTATTATGGTACATATTGTAATAACCATAGGCGACAGTGCATGATCAAATAATGCGGTTATCAAGCTGTTTGATGAACGTGCGCACATTGACGACAGAATAATAACCCATCCCACATTCAGGAATATAAACACCGCAAATACCAGCTTCATACCTATTTTTCCGAAGAAGACACCAATTGAAGTATAAGTATCAATTCCGTATTTATGAGATATAATCGATACTGCGATGGCAACGAGCAAAGTTCCTATAAGGTTTCCGGCAATTGCGGTAATAAGTGCCAGCTTAAAACTGAGAATCCCAGCAAGCAGACCTCCTGTAAGAAAACACCACGTTGCGATGCCGTAACCGGTATTAGCGAAAATAGAATCTCCCATTCCATACATTCTTTCACTTTTTAAAAGCGGCATGGAACTGAATTTTGCTTCTTTTGCGTAATTATCCACTTTTCTTCACCCCCTACATTATGATGAATGAAATTATTGCAAGAATAACACCTATAATTCCTGTTCCTGCAAGCCCCCAATAGTTTCCCTTTGATAAAGGCTCGTATTCGTCCTGCTCAATTTCTGCAATAGCTACGCGACGAATCAATTCGTCTTCAACTTCCTTCTGGAAGCCGGATTTTCCTTCGAGAGCACTTCTGACCTGTGCTTCGTCACCAATTTTTAACATTGACAACCCTCCTCTTAATTATCAACAATAGCTCTTACAAATTCAAAGTGATCACTATTTAAGTTGATTTTATAGTTGAATCGTCTGAATATTAATAATAATCTTGCTAATAATATGACTTTTTTAATGTAAATATTTGAAATTAGAGTCAAATTAAATATAATATACAATATAACAACGCAACTATATCAGTTTTTGAGGACGTCAAAATGAAAAAAGACATAATTTACGAACAAGGGCAATCTGTAAAATTGGATTTAGTAAACATAAAGGACTATCCTTTGCATTATCACTCTGATTTTCAGATAGTGTACGTCGTGAAAGGTGAAGTATGCCTGAATCAGTTTTGGGCTCACTATATTCTTCAGGAGGGAGAAATTCATATTATACATCCGTACGATGTTCATTCTTTTCACGGGATATCAGATAACACGCTTCTAATTTTAAGCTTTGACACAGAGTATTTCTCTCATGTGTTCCCGCATTTCGGCTTAAACTTGTATACTACAAATGTCCAGGGGCAGCCAATGTCAAAGACCGATCTTATCCGTGATCAGATTTTTACCATTACGTACGAAACATACAAAAAAACTACAGGGTACTCGTCAAAAATAAATAATGCCGCTGTTTCTCTATTTACCGCCTTGTCAAATTATTTCAGGGGATTTTTTATTGATGAAACCGACTTGAGTTTTATTCATAAACCATCAAAAGACTACTATCAGACTGACAGAATGAGCAGAATCGTCCAATATGTATATGCTAACTACCAGTATAAGATCAGTCTCTCAGATATCGCCGAAAGGGAAAATCTGAATTCATACTATTTATCTCATATTTTTCATAAGCATGTCGGCATGAATTTCCGGGATTTCCTTACGCTGGTTCGTGTCGAGAAATCGGTAATTCCGATTCTGTCTACGAAGAAAAGCATCTCACAGATTTCACAGGATGTCGGTTTCTCAGATGCGAAATATTTCGTGAAGCCATTTTCTGAATACCTTGGCTATCACCCTAAGGAATATCGCACCAGATTTGCTCCTACAATTTTAGGTTTTGCAGATTCCAGCTATGAAGAAGTTCCTCCTAATGAGCTTATGCCGCTTCTCATCAGTCATTCGCCGGATTCGGAATTCAATGTAATGGCTACTATTGATGCGGTAATTGAGATAGATTTTAATTCAGAGCCTCTCGGCCCGAGCAAATTGCTGTCGGAAAACCCTCATGCTCTCGAAAATCTATATTCCTCATTTACAACAAGCGCCCTGAAAGATACCGTCAGTGACTTATCGGAATTGTACAAGGATGTAAACGCTCAGGAGCAGGTAATCGAAATTCTTCAGCAATTTGTTTCGAATCCGATGGATTTCAAATTCCCATCACTTCCCATAATCGATACCCATAAATCGACAGAGGGGATTCTTACTGCAAACGGTCTGAGAAAACCTATTTATTATATATTCGAGCTCACGAAAGAGCTTCCCGAAAATATTCATTCACACGGAATGAATTATATTGCATTTTCAGGCGGCGATGGAGTGTCCGTTCTAGTCTATAATCCAAGCAAAGACAATAATGCTGTTATTGACATTGTCGCAAGAAATCTATCTTCACGATATAAACTTGTCCGTTCCAAGCTTCTCGCTTCTGCTACTGCCCTGGATTATATGGCACAGCTGAATTTCAGCAGCAAGCTGGATCCTTACGATTTCGAAAGTATTAACGCCATGTCCAGACCCGAGGTTGAGTTCGAAATACTTCCTGCTATGGATATGTATTATTCTTCCATTGAACTGGAGCCTTACGATGTCCTTCATCTTCAGTTCAAAAAACTTATATAATTACCACAATCATAACCACCCTTCAAAAGGGTGGTTTGCTCAAGGGCTATAAGCCCAAGTAATACCGGCTAGCGTCTCAAGGCGCTAGCTTTTACTTTGTTCAAGCTACATTGCCTTTGCCGCTTTGGCTGCGCCTTAAAGGCGCTCCTTATCTTTTGAATGGGTCTTCGTATTCTTTTACGCTTAATTTATCTATTG
>JAQXIX010000015.1 GCA_029008005.1 Bacillota bacterium
ATATGCAGTAGCTCTTCGTGACATCTGCGGCAGATACAAGATGAGAGCTCAGCAGAACACTAAGTACATCTGCTCATCAGCAAGAGAAGCTACAGTAACTCACGTTCTGGACATGTTCATCTCAAAGCTGACTTCAGCAGATATTCAGTCAACAATCACTCCTGACGAAGGAAGAAACGTTCCATGGCACATCTACAACATCGAAGCATGTGACAACGCTAAGCAGACTCTCATCGGTATGGACGGTCTCATGGAAATGGTTGAACTGAAGAAGGATGGTCCTCTCAGAGAGATCGCAAGAGATATCAAGGAAAGAGCACTGCTCTTCATGGAAGAAATCGTAGAAGCAGGAGGATACTTCAAGGCAGTTGAAGAAGGATTCTTCGTAGACTCAGGAAAGTATCCGGAAAGAAACGGCGACGGTATCGCTCGTAAGCTGGACGGCGGCGTAGGCTATGGATACATCTTCGAAAGAGAAGACGACTACATGGCTCCTGTAACAGCTCACTTCGGAAACAACAATGTTGAACAGTACGGTGGAGATCCTGCAGATCCTGCAGCACTCATCGGCGGATGTACATTCGAAGACAGAAGCAAGATTGTTTACATCGACGAACTGGACGAAGAAGACTGCGTTGACAGAAGACTTGAGAAGGTTGCTAAATACCACGACGGCGAAGCTATTATTCCTGAAATGGAATGGTGCGGAGACGGTGTTGTAATGATGACTATGTGCATCCCTACACACGCCAGAGCTGCAGAGGCAGTTGCCCTGGAAATCGGTCACAAGCTTGGTCTTGACGAACCTGTAGTAATCAGTAAGGAAGTTCTGCAGAATGCAGAAGGAACAAGAGTAGAGATGAAGGGTAAGGTTCCGTTCGATATCGATCCATCAACTCTGGAAATCCCTGCTCCACCGCATCACCAGTCAGACGAAGTTCTGTACAAGGAATTCGAAGAACATCCAATGGTAGTTGTATGCGGAACAGTTGGAAATGACGAGCACTCAGTAGGTCTCCGTGAGATCATCAACATCAAGCACGGCGGAATCGAAAAGTGGGGTGTAAAGGTTCACTACCTCGGCACTTCCGTTCCTGTAGAAAAGCTGGTTGACGCAGCAGTTGAGCTGAATGCTAATGCAATTCTCGCATCAACAATCATCTCACACGACAATGTTCACTACAAGAACATGAAGAAGATCAACGAGCTGGCAATCGAAAAGGGCATCCGTGACAAGGTTATCATCGCAGCCGGCGGTACTCAGGTAATTCCTGAAGAAGCAAGAGAAACAGGCATCGATGAAGGTTTCGGAAGAGATTCACACGGTATTGACGTTGCTACATTCCTTTGTGAAGAAGCAATGAGAAGACGTGGCGAAGAACCACCTGAAGTAGAAGCAGACATCTAATTTTATAATAATTATCGGGCGGGTCGGAGGTATCTCCGACCCGCGCGTGCGTTTTCACAAAAAAATAGGGGGATTAACATGGGAGAAAGAGAAAGCGTAGAGAATCTATTGTGGATTTTGCGCGAAGATATGGAAAAAACAACAAAGAGCTTGCAAGATGTCCGGAGGGCAGATTGCAGGCGATGTTAGACGCGGAATTGGTCGAAAGCCCGAACTTGTTCGTGCACTGACAAGAAAAAAGTATTTGGAAATCCGGAAACAAACTGCTGAAGCGACTGCTTTTGAAGTAGGAGCAAAGGCCGAAAAAGGAGATATGAATATGAAAGTAGATGTGCTTGTAGCCGAAATAGGCTCGACGACGACTGTCGTAAATGCATTTAAAGATATAGATACAGATAATCCTGTTTTCTGGGCGCAGGGGCAGGCGCCGACATCAGTACTTGAGGGAGATGTGAGAGTCGGCCTCCGGGGAGCGATAGATGACCTTTGCAGGAAAATGGGAATTGACAGCCTGGAATACGATGAGATGCTGGCAACTTCATCGGCGGCCGGTGGACTGAAGATGACTGTTCACGGACTTGTATATGATATGACAGCCAGAGCGGCCAAGGAAGCTGCCCTCGGAGCAGGCGGCATAATTCACTATGTAACGGCCGGTAAACTTCGTCGTACGGATCTGGCGAAAATTAAAGAAATCAGTCCGAACCTGATTCTTATTGCAGGCGGTGTTGACTACGGAGAAAGAGATACGGCGATAGATAATGCTGAGAAAATCAGAGCTCTGGGACTCAAAACGCCGATTATTTATGCGGGAAACGTTGAAAATCAGGAAGAAATGGAGCTGATTTTCGATGAAGAATCGGGACAGACTTTATATAATGTCGAAAACGTTTATCCGAAAATCGACGATATGAACGTTGAACCTTGCAGACGCGTAATTCAGGATGCCTTTGAAGACAATATAACAAAAGCCCCGGGGATGGAACACGTTCGCGACATGGTAAGCGGTCCTATTATCCCGACGCCGGGAGCCGTAATGCAGGCGACAAAGCTGCTTTATGACTGTCTGGGAGACGTTACTGTAATCGATGTGGGCGGAGCGACAACAGACGTTCACACAGTAGCAACAGAGTCGGACAATGTAGCCAGAATACTTACGGCGCCTGAACCAAAAGCCAAGAGAACTGTTGAAGGCGACCTGGGTGTTTATGTTAACCGAATGAAGGTTATCGAATCCATAGGCGAGGAAAAATTCCGCGAGATGGCAGAACAGGCCGGATTCGACCCGGACAAGACTTTGGAAAGCTACGTGGCGATTCCGAAAAACGAAGACGAAATCAAGATGGTCGAGATGCTCACAGAGGAAGCTGTGATGAAGGCTGTCGAAAGGCATGCCGGTCAGATACGCTACATCTACGGACCATCGGGAAGAAGCACTGTTGCCGAGGGAAAAGACCTGACACCGGTAAAATACATAGTAGGTACAGGCGGTGCCCTTACGAGACTGCCTCATCGCAAGGAAATAATGGGCAGAATCTGTGAATACGACCAGACAGGGACTAAACTGTTCCCGACACATCATGCACAGATCGCGGTAGATAACGATTACATTATGGCATCTCTGGGAGTACTGAGCGTAAAACACAGAGAGGGCGCAATTAAACTTCTGGAAAGAAGCCTCGGATTTAAATTCGTCAAACCGGAAGAAAATGAGCTGGGAATCAAGACTAAATCAGCACAGGCCGAACTTTCGGAAGGTCCGGCAGCACTTCGCGGAGTAGCCGAAGAGCTGGCCGAAAAAGATGCGTCCCGTGAAGAGATGATAAAGCACATTCTGGAATGTGAGGAGCAGGGCTACGATATGACAGCCTATAAGCTGGATTACGGCCTCATCACAGAGGAGGAAGCAGAAGCGATAGAAGACGCAAAAACCGCAGCCGCAGAGGTAGAGGCAATAGAGAGAAATCGCGGCATGATTAAACCGGGAGATGTTGTTAAGCTAAACAGGGAAGGCCAGCCTACCTGCAACAGAGAATGCAGAACATGCTACAGACGCAAGAACTGCATTTACAAGAATGATTCCGGCTGCAAAATAAAATAAAAAATCTTTCGCAAAAGCCTGAAGTTGTGGTATAATACAAGGGCTTGAGCGCGCGCCTGTGGTGGAATTGGCAGACACGCTAGATTTAGGTTCTAGTGCGCGAGCGTGGGGGTTCAAGTCCCTCCAGGCGCACCAATATTTTACTTAAGGAACGTTGAAATTTCAGCGTTCCTTTTTTGTAGCATCATACGGTGGCAGAAAATAGTGAATAAATACGGAGTTCTCGGGCTCTCATCCGGCTTCGAGACTCTGAATTTCACCGTTAACGGAAATGATTTTACTGTCTCGGGTCTTGCAGGTGCTGCAGGCAGCATAGTTTACAGCAGAAGGAAAAATTAAGATTATACGGTAAAGTTATCAATAAGCCTTGTGTTTCCGATGAATACGGCAACAGCTATAAGTGTGCCCGGGCCGGTTTTTTCAACAGGCATAAGAGTCGTTCCGTCAACGGCTTCAATATAGTCGATGCGTGAGTCGCGAATTTCTGAAATCACCTGGGATATTGCAGAAACCACCTTGTCGGAGGACGCTTCGCCTCCGGCCTCATCGATTACCTTTCGACCGGCTTCCAGGGCTTGGAATATCATAGCGGCATCTTTTCTTTCGTCCTCTGTCAGATATGCGTTACGGCTTGATTTAGCCAGACCGTCCGCTTCTCTGACAGTAGGGCAGCCCACGATTTGGACAGGAAGGTTAAGATCTGCGGCCATTCGTCTTATAACTGCCAGCTGCTGAGCATCCTTTTCTCCGAAGTATGCTCTGTCCGGCGTAACTATGTTAAAAAGTTTAAGAACTACGGTGCAGACGCCTCTGAAGTGAGAAGGTCTGCTTTTACCGCACAGTCGGCATGTCATTTCCGCTTCCGGATTAACATAAGTCGAGAATCCGTCAGGATATATCTCTGTCACATCGGGATGAAACACCAGGTCACATCCCTCCTGCTCCAGGATTTTGCAATCTCTGCCGAAATCACGAGGGTAGCTATCAAGATCCTCGCCCTTGCCGAACTGCGTCGGATTAACGAACACCGAGGCAACGACACGGTCGCATTCTTCGGCGGCTTGCCTTATTAATGACGCGTGTCCTTCATGGAGAGCTCCCATAGTCGGAACAAATCCGACTGTGAGATTATCTCTTCGCCATCCGGAAACAACTTCTCTGACATTATTTACTGTTTCTGCTGTTATCATATTCAATTACCTTTTTCATAACTTCATCATTAATATTGTACCCGTGTTCTTTAGACGGGAAAACGCCGGATTTTACTTCGGAATCGTAGCTTTTGAATGCGTCAATCATCATTCCTCCGGCATCGGCATATCTCTTTACGAATTTAGGCGCAAAATCCCTGAAAACACCCATCATATCCTGCCATACGAGAACCTGTCCGTCACATCCCTCGCCGGCACCGATGCCGATAGTAGGTATTGTGAGCTTTTCGCTTATGAATGCAGCGAGCTGAGCCGGAACACATTCCAGTACAACTGCGAAGGCTCCCGCATCCTGTACAGCATAGGCATCATCAAGTATTCTTTTGGCTGCATCTTCGGACTTTCCCTGCACCTTGAATCCGCCAAAGGCGTTAATGGACTGTGGAGTCATTCCGATATGTCCGACAACCGGAATGCCCGCGCCGGTTATTGCGCTGATCTGTTCTTTGATTTTGACTCCGCCTTCGAGCTTTACCGCATTACAGCCTGTCTCTTTCATGAGCCTGCCGGCATTGGTAAGGGCGTCATATACTGAGGTCTGATATGACATAAAAGGCAGATCCACAACAACAAAAGTGTTTTTCGTACCGCGACATACAGCTGCCCCGTGGTGAATCATATCTTCCATCGTTACGGCCAGCGTATCACGATATCCGAGAATCGTGTTTCCCAGAGAATCTCCCACAAGAATCATATTTGTTCCTGCTTCTTCCATGAGCGTGGCTGTAGAATAATCGTAGCAAGTAAGCATAGAAATCTTCTCACCCTTTGCCTTCATTTCGAGAAATCCCGCAACTGTGTTCTTCATCTGAGTAATCCTTTCTGTAATATACACAATAAAAAACATCCGCATACCTGAAGCGGAGAATCCGTCTCAGATACGGGATGAATCAGTATTCAAAAAATACATCTCGCCTGTCGACTAAGGCTCTGACTTGTTTCAAATGCCTTTGTTCCTGCGAAATGCCGTCCGGCAATCTTAAGTTGTCTACTGCATACGGTACAGTTTCAATCGGCCGTGACCGTTGAATACCATCCATCCAACGAAGATAATACCATAGAGAAAATTTATTTTAAAGTATTATTTCCCAAAAATTCAATTGCCATATCGCCTACTCTGTCGGGAGAGTCGGGATTCACGCAGATAGAGTGGTTTTCTCCCGGGAAAAATGTAATAGGGATATTGAATTTCGATGCAAAGGCTTTTGCTTCGGCGGGATCTATGACAGCGTCTTTTTCTCCGTGAACCATTACTGCAGAAACCTCATCCTTATTGAATTTCTCGAAAAGGTTGTTTTCTCTGAAGTCATCGAACATCTGCAGAGGCACCTGAACAATCTGACCTGTGCCCAGATCCGGTTCGACATAACCATCTGCTTTCAGCTTCTCTTCCATTTCGGGATCGGGATTTTTGAGGAACAGATCCGGCATGTTTACGGCGGCGCTTCTCATGAAGAATCTTCTTCCTCTATGATTGCCGTCGCTGACATAAAGTGCCGTTACATATGCACCGAAACTTGAACCGAAATATACTATTTCGGCATCAGGGTATTTTTCGTGAACGAAATCCTCAACGCACCTGAGGCTGTCTTTGCAGTTTTGCAGAGTAAGCGCTTCGCGGCGAGCTTCTTCTGTGCCGTGCCCCGGCTGATCGTAAGCGACGACACCGATATTTGCCGGAATCATCTTCCTGAAAAGCATTTGGCCTGTGGAACATTCTTTTAGGCTTTCGAACCCGTGAACCATTATTACAATTTGTTTCGCACTCTCCGGAACCTGATATATAACAGGAATGAGAGCACCGGTTTCTTTTTTTAATTTTGTTTCTGTAATCATAATATCATTATAAGAGCAAAAGCTCAGATTGTCATCACGAATATTTGTTCTTGAACATAAGTTCGCAATAAAGTATAATTGATTCATGAGAGAAGAACTGATGAGAAAACTTCAGGTGCTGGCAGACAGCGCTAAATACGATGTATCCTGTTCAAGCAGCGGATCCGACAGAAAAGGAAGCGGAGGTCTTGGGAATACCCATGCCTCCGGGATTTGTCATTCGTGGGGTGCGGATGGGAGATGTATATCGCTGCTGAAAGTTCTTTTTTCAAATAAGTGCATGTACAATTGCGAGTACTGCATTAACAGACGAAATAACGATTTCCCGAGAGAATCTTTCGAGCCTGAGGAATTAGCGGAACTGACCATTGAATTTTACCGAAGAAATTATATCGAGGGGCTTTTCCTGAGCTCTGCTGTTGAGAAGTCACCGGATTATACGGTCGAACGCATGTTAAGATGCCTTGAAATATTGAGATATCAGTATAACTTCGGCGGGTACATACATGCGAAGATAATACCGGGGGCAGCTCCCGAGCTGGTGCACAGGATAGGACTTGTGGCGGACAGAGTAAGCGTGAATATTGAGATGCCTTCGGCGAAGAGTCTTGAGGTTTTTGCACCTCAGAAGAAGCCAAAGGAGATTTTCACGCCGATGAGGCAGATTACCAATTCTCTGATAGAGCGTAAAGCGTTAAAGGGGCCGGGGAATATGTTCAGAGGTGTGGATCTTAATACGCCGTCGAATATGATTTCAACAGGAAATGCGCCTGAACGGCTGGGAAGTGACGACTTCGGTATGATGCCCGCATTGAGAGCCGACAAAAAAGAATTGTTTGCGCCGGCAGGGCAGACAACTCAGATGATTATAGGGGCAGGAGAAGAGACAGATAAAAGCATACTGACAACAAGTGAGAATCTTTATCGCACATTTAAGATGAAGAGAGTATATTACTCTGCATATGTGCCTGTAGTCGATTCGCCTCTTTTACCTAGCAGAGGTACGTTGCCGCCCTTGAGGAGAGAGCATCGAATATATCAGGCGGACTGGCTTCTGAGGTTTTACGGATTCAATGCCGGTGAATTGTTCAGTGATAAAGATGCGAATCTTGACCCGGATCTTGACCCTAAGGTGATGTGGGCTATAAGAAATCTTGAGGAATTTCCTGTAGAAGTCAACACTGCGCCTTTGGATGTGCTGATGAGGATTCCGGGGATAGGATCCGTATCGGCACGGAGAATAGTAAGGCAGCGGAGATTTTCTGCAGTGCGCTACGAAGATCTGAAGAAAATGGGTGTTGTGCTTAAACGAGCCAGATACTTTCTTTTGTGCTGCGGAAGATATTACGGTGAGAAGAATTTCTGTCCGGAGAAAATCAGAAATTCAATTCTGCAGCAGGAACAAGGTGTTCAGATGAGTTTCTTTGATGGAGGAACAGGGGGGATAAAAAATGATCGATTACCTTTAT
Organism: Bacillota bacterium; assembly: GCA_029008005.1. GTDB lineage: Bacteria > Bacillota > Clostridia > Peptostreptococcales > Anaerovoracaceae > Lentihominibacter. The sequence continues at coordinate 8,026 of JAQXIX010000015.1, forward strand.
GACGGCAGCTTTGAAGGTTTGCTTACATGCGTATATAATCACTATTATGTAGATAAGGCTGCCGGAATCTTTCTGCCGGAGGAGTATCAGCAATCTTTGATGCATGGATGCATGACAGTGGAAACGGATTTGCGAAAAGCTGAGAAAGTTGCGGATGCAATTGAGAAAAAAATATCAAAATCAGCATTGAGGTCAGCATACACAGCATGGCTTTCGACAGCGGATTTTAAGGAAACGGCGATTTTGAACTATATCGTGCTCGGGTTCAGAAAGGGACCTGCAGTAAATTCCCTTCGTGGAGAAGCGGCTGTTTTCGCTGTGCAGTCTATAATAAAGAAAGTCTCTGTTGAAAAGGAAAGAATGCTGGAATTTGTCAGATTTGCTGCGGTCGGAACAGAGGGCCGGGAGGTTCTTTACGCAGAAATAGAGCCCGATAACGATATTTTGGAGCTTATAGGTGACCATTTTGCCGGAAGATTTTCGACGGAGTCGTTTATAATCAGGGATTCCGGCAGAGACAAGGCCATTATTTCTGCCGAAGGCCGCTGGTATATAACGGAATTTACGCCTGAAGCTATTCCGGAGTTTACTAAAGATGAGCAGGATTTCAGGAGACTCTGGAAAACATATTATGATCATATAGCAATTAAAGAACGAAAAAACACATCGCTCAGACAGAAATTCATCCCATCAAGATATGCTAAACACCTGACAGAGCTGACAAGTATTTAACGTACGTTAAAAGCTTTATTTTAAAGGGGTAATATGTTAGAATCTTTAGCATGAATATACTTGTATCAAATGACGATGGAATCAATTCAATAGGTATCAGGGAACTGGTAAGGGCGCTTCATGTTGATGGAGGAGCCTCTGTTTTCGTGTGTGCACCCGATGGGCAGAGAAGTGCAGCGGGTCACTCTATATCGATAATGAAACCGATAAAGGTTCGGGAGGTTCAATTCGAAAATGCCGAGATGGCATTCGAAACGTCCGGAACCCCCGCAGACTGCGTTAAAATAGGTATAATGCTCTTGGAAAAGAGGGGAATTAAGATTGACGCGGTTTTCTCCGGAATAAATCACGGATCCAATCTTGGGACAGATATGATTTATTCGGGAACAGTGGCGGCGGCGCTGGAAGGAAACATCTGCGGAGTTCCTGCAGTTGCGCTTTCCGTTGATAAACATAAAGCAACACATTTTGAACTGGCAGGAAAGCTGGCGGCAGAGAGTCTTAAAAAAGCTGTACCTCATATGGAGCGCAATGTGACTCTCAATATAAATACGCCGAATCTTCCGCCGGAAAAAATCAAAGGTGTTGTATATACACCTGCGGGAATAAGAGAGTACAAGGATGATTTGATTCTGATAGAGGAGACAGAGGAAGGAAGTCTCTATAAATACGGAGGAGACCCTGTACTTCATGAAGATAAGGATCCGACGGTTTCAGATGTGGTTGCGATTCAGGAAGGGTATGCCAGCATATCGCCGATAAGAAGACGCTTCACCCATGAAGAAACCTTAAAAAAATTAGAACAGTGGAGGATAGGTAAATGATTAACAGAGAGGATACAATAGCGGTATTCATAGATTTTCAGCAAAAGCTTATGCCTGCAATGTCACGCGAAGAGGAACTGGAAAACAAAGTAATCAGACTGGCTAAAGGGCTTGCCGTTCTGGGAATTCCACATATTGTTACACAGCAGTATACGAAAGGAATAGGAGAAACGATAGACTCCGTTGCGGAAGCCATCGGTGAGTTTGATCCGATAGATAAAACATGCTTCGGATGTATGGGTCATGTGGATTTTATAAATCAGCTTGAACTTTCGGGAAGAAAGAATGTAATTGTCTGCGGAATAGAGGCACATATATGCGTGCAGCAGACAGTTGAGCAGCTTTTGTCTGAAGGATTTAATGTGTACGTCCCTGCGGACTGCATATCATCAAGGAGCCAGAATGACTGTCTGTGGGCATGCGAGAGAATGGAAAAAGCCGGTGCGGTAATGACAACATACGAATCGGTACTCTATGAACTTCTTAAGGATGCAAAGGCCGAAGGGTTCAAGGAAATTTCGAAGATTGTGAAGTAGAAGGCGACAGCATGTACATGTTTGAAAACAGAATTACAATAGCCGACAGAGCTTTGCTTGAAGAATACCTGAACGGCTACGAATACAAGACTTCCGGGCTTTCTTTTTCCGCCCAGTATATGTGGAGAGACATCAATAAGTTCAGCTGGGATATTATAGGCGATTATATGTGTATATGCGGAGTAAGTCACCTGGAGCTTGAAGACGGCATTATTCTTCCGTTTATGTTTCCGCCCCTTACAAGGACAGGAGAGTACAATGAGGAAGCACTGAGAGAGACGATATTTAAGGCCAAGGAACTTTTCGATAAAGAAGGACATCCTTTCAGCCTGAGGCTCGTTCCGGTGCATCTCATGGATATAATCAAGAAGGCTGTGCCCGAAATGTCATGGAAGGACGACAGGCCTAACTATGACTACATATACAGAACCCAGGATCTGATTGATCTGAAGGGAAGAGAATATCACGGGAAGAAAAACCATCTTAATTTCTTCAAGAAGAATTTTGAATATGAATACGTGGAAATGACATCTGCAATGGCAGATGACGCTATGCGGTTTATAGATGAATTCAACAAAAGAAAAGATGTTCCGGCTCATGAAATGGAACTTCTGAAAATGGAAGAAATGGCTATGAAGGACGTGTTTGAAAACCTTGAAGCAGTAGGATACAGTGCCGGAGCCATAATGATAGACGACAAGATAGAAGCCATCGCAGTAGGCGGCAGACTGGGCAATAAGATGGTTACCGAACATGTAGAAAAAGCAAATGTCGATTTCAGAGGTCTGTATCAGGCAATAAATAATGAGTTCTGCAAGAATGTAGCCTCATGGGCCAAGTATATTAACAGAGAAGAAGACATGGGAATTCCTAATTTAAGGAAGGCCAAGCTGTCATACAGGCCGGCAAGGCTTCTGGAAAAATACATAGGATATTTCAAAAAGTAGAAAACTGTTAATTTTTTAACGTTTTTTCGTGAAAGGTCTTGATATTTGTTGAAATTGTGGTATCATAGCAATTGCAAGGGTTGAGAGGTTCAATCGATTAAATCGTTAAAAAAATAACGGAATGTTATAAAGTTGAAATCATAAGGAGGAAAACCAATTATGAGAGAAGTTGTAATCGTGGGAGCAGCTAGAACAGCTATCGGTAAGTTCGGCGGAACACTTAAGGGCGTTCCTACAAGAGAACTGGGTGCAATCAGCATCAAGGGTGCTCTTGAAAAGGCCGGCGTTAAGGCTGAAGACGTTGATGAAGTAATCATGGGTTGTGTTCTTCAGGGCGGACTTGGTCAGAACGTTGCAAGACAGATGATGCTGGATGCAGGACTTCCTGTAGAAACTCCTTGCTTCACGATCAATAAAGTTTGCGGTTCAGGTCTGAGAGCAGTTGAACTGGCTGCACAGATTATCAAGGCAGGCGACGCTGATATCATCGTAGCAGGTGGTGCAGAAAACATGTCAGCAACAGCTTATGCTATGCCGGCAGCAAGATGGGGAGCCAGAATGAACAACACACAGATGGTTGACATGATGGTTAACGACGGACTGTGGGATGCATTCAACAACTATCACATGGGCGTAACTGCAGAAAACGTAGTTGACCAGTGGGGTCTCACAAGAGAAGAACTTGACGAGTTCTCAGTAATTTCACAGAACAGAGCTGAAGCTGCTATCGCAGCAGGTAAGTTCAAGGATGAAATCGTTCCTGTAGTAATTCCTCAGAGAAAGGGCGATCCTATCGTATTTGATACTGACGAACACCTTACTAAGGGTTCAACAATGGAAAAGGTTGCTAAGCTGAGACCTGCATTCAAGAAGGACGGGGCAGTTACAGCAGCTAACGCATCAGGAATCAACGATTCAGGTGCTGCAGTAGTAGTAATGTCAAAGGAAAAGGCTGATGAACTGGGAATCAAGCCAATGGCTACAATCAAGTCATATGCTTCAGCAGGCGTAGATCCTTCAATCATGGGCGTTGGTCCTGTTCCTTCATCAAAGAAGGCTCTGGAAAAGGCTGGCCTGACTATCGAAGATATCGATCTGGTTGAAGCTAATGAAGCATTCGCAGCACAGTCACTGGCAGTAAGAAGAGACCTGGGACTGGATCCTGAAAAGACAAATGTAAACGGTGGCGCAATTGCTCTGGGACACCCAATCGGAGCATCAGGCTGCAGAATCCTCATCACTCTTCTTTATGAGATGCAGAGAAGAGGAAGCAAGTATGGTCTTGCTACACTTTGTATCGGTGGCGGAATGGGAACTTCACTTATCGTAGAGAGATAAGCATCGAGGGATAACATCGGTAGACATTCAGAACGTCATCGAAGAATAATGAGAATGAGAAAGGGAGTTGCAGCACCGAATTAACGGTGCTGAAGCTCCCTTTTAATTGCGTGGATTCATGCAATACTCTGTTATGTGATTATATCAGCATGAAGATTGCAACATATACAGTTGACCGGGCTTCTCCTAATGAGATAATAGTGCAGCGCCTTCGGGATCATGGCATCAAGGCATGAAAAGTGCAATGGAGTAGTGGACTATGT
>JAQXIX010000016.1 GCA_029008005.1 Bacillota bacterium
GATCTTTGCTATGTATGCATGACTCAGTACGATGCACTTATGCCGAATGTTATTCTGGCTTATCCTCCGGAAACTCCGGCAAACACTCTCGGCGAATATATTTCATCGCTGGGTCTTAATCAGCTTAGAATAGCAGAAACAGAGAAATATGCTCATGTAACCTTCTTCTTCAACGGAGGCGTTGAGGAACCAAATGAAGGCGAAGACAGGATTCTTATTCCTTCACCTCAGGTTGCAACATATGATATGCAGCCGGAAATGAGTGCCCCTCAGGTTACGGATAAAGTAATCGAGGCGGTGAAGTCAGACAAATATGATCTTATTATTTTGAATTTCGCAAATGCAGATATGGTGGGACATACAGGAAATATGGAAGCAGCCGTCAAAGCAATAGAAGCTCTGGACAGCTGTGTTGCCCGTATTGTAGATACAGTACTTGAGCAAAACGGCCGGATTCTTCTTACTGCAGACCACGGCAACGCAGATGAAATGAAGGATAGTGACGGAAACACTCTCACTGCCCATTCACTGAATGACGTACCACTTGTAAACATATCAGAAGACGCCGCCGAACTTAAAGACGGTGGAAGGCTCTGCGATATTGCCCCTACTCTTCTGAAGCTTATGGATTTTGCCATACCTGAAGAAATGACAGGCAATCCGCTTATTTAACAGAACCGAGGCGATTTAATGAAATTCGATTTACATTGTCACACTAAAGAAGGGTCTGTTGACTCTAAAGTTTCAGTGAGAGAATTTGCTGACAGATTTCTGTCGCTTGGCTATGATGGTTTCATGATTGCAGACCACAACAGTTACAAAGGCTGTCAGGCCTGGGATCTCATAAAAAACCAGCCGGAATACAAAAATCTTACTGTAATACGCGGAATCGAATACGACACTAAGGATGCAGGTCACGTGCTGATTATAATGCCTGACAACCTGTATCTTAAAGTTTTCAAAATCCGCGGTATGGAAGTTGCCAGGGTTATAGACCTTGTTCATAACTACGGCGGTATCATCGGAATGGCTCATCCCTTCGGTGTAGCCTCTTCCAGCGCGATGGGTTTTTCCTCCATGGACAGATCCCTTATAAAGAAATTCGATTTCATCGAAACCTTTAATACCTGTGAATGTCCCGATTCCAACAGACTGGCTTCCGAGCTGGCTTCTGCCTACGGACTTCCCGGGTTCGCAGGATCCGATTCTCACGTTACGGATTACATAGGTATGGCCGAAACTGACATTGACAGAAGTATACTGTCTAATAATGACCTTATCTATGCCGTGAAAGCCAGAATGCCCATTACCGCATCAGGGACAGAGCGAAACATCACGCGAAAGGCGAAATATAAAGAACACTGGACAGGCAGAATCGGTTACATGATATATAACAGAGGTCTGGGAAAGCTTAAATTTCCTTACAGGAAATATCATCATTCAAAGTTAATGAACTTCTTTCCTCACAGAATTGTACATCACAAATCCAGAGTGTAATAAGATAAAACAATAATAAAAACAAAAGCTATAGAATTTTCGTCTATAGCTTTTTTGTGTGTTTCAAAATTACATAATATCCGTTACTCAGCTTACCCCAGCCATTTGACTTGCTTACGACAGTAAGAACTTTTCCTTTCTTGTATACACCCTTTTTCTTGTATTTCGTTCCCGGGCCTGTTCTGTAATTAAGTCTGGATGTTGTCTTCACCTTGTAAGAAGACTTGGAAGTAACCTTCTTAGTATGCTTGAGTGCCACATAATATCCGTTACTCAGCTTACCCCAGCCATTTGACTTGCTTACGACAGTAAGAACTTTTCCTTTCTTGTATACACCCTTTTTCTTGTATTTCGTTCCCGGACCTGTTCTGTAGTTTACCGGTGAAACAACCTTCACTTTATATGATGAAGAAGAGCTTGCTGTCGTTGCTTTAGTCGTTGTTGATGACGCAGGCTTTGTCTCCTGAGGCGGTGTCGCAGCAGCAGTATTACCTGTGGCAACTCCTCTGTTTACAGTTTTCGCTGCTGATGAAACAGTGAACTTGTGGCTTACAGATACAGTCTTACCGGATGAATCCTTCGCAGATATATTATATGAATAAGTTCCTGCAGACAAAGCACTGAACTTCATATTTTCGTCGAAATCACTGATATTTTTGTAATGTGTATTAGGCTTTGCCGTTTTACTGTATACTGCTTTACCCGAACTGTTGACTATTGATGCAGATGCACTCGTAATTGTGTAATTCGAGAAAATCATACCTCCGGCTGAGAAGCCTTTGCCTTTCTTAACATTGCCGGGATATGTATATCCGCAGATTCCCAAATATGAATCCGCTGAACTTCCGGCATTCATTCCGCAGTAATTAACCCAGTATTTCGACAAGGCAGTTTTCGCTCTGGAAACCGATACTGTATATCTGTTAGCAGGAATCTCAAAGGCTACACAAAACTCTCTGGCTGCGAGATATACTCCGGCCGGTGTATTCGGAACACCTTTCAGTGTTGCCCACACCTGAGGATAACTGTTCTTAAGCTCTTCACCCAGGAATTCCAGCTGCATGTCCACGTCGCTTACCGAGACCTTTCCGGCAATGGCCTTTTCAATAAGATTTTCTCTGCGTCCCAGTGAGGTCCACTGGCAAAGCCCGTATCCGCAATAGTCCGTCCGGAAATTTCTCGATTTACCGGCCGGCGTCTTATATGCCCCCTTACCGGCATCCACACGTCGTGTGTATTCAGAATCCGTAAGTCCGTACAGAACATTGTAAGTGTTTTCAAGGTTATTGGACACCATTCCGCTCTCGGCATAAATATTCGCCATGACTCCACATGCCGCGGCTTTGTTAAGTCCCAGTTTTTCCGTCAGATATCTGTAAACGGCTGATGTCGTTTCCGCAGATTCAGCGAAGCATTCTTCAACAAACATTGAAGTCACATCTATAGTGCCATCTTCCTCCGTATAAACAGGTTCCAGGTTTTGCTCACCCTCATCTGCTATCGCATCCACTTCCGGTTCTGTCTCCGAAACCTCCGCTTCGTCACTGGCAAGTCTGTATATTGTCAGCCACGGTACATCCCAAAGGGAATCCATGTTGTCCGAAAGCACATAACATTCACTCCATACAGGCTTCATGGAGTAGTAGTAGAAATCCGTATTGTCGAAATTCTCGACGCATTCCCATGTAACATCAATAGGCGTAACCTTATCGCTTCCGTTAAGATAAACAGCAATTGTTGACGGAAGCCCTGAAGCAATCTCCTCCTCCGTAGGATTTCCGTTAAAATAATATTCATCAGTTTCTAAAGGAGCGAAAGATGTAATTACCCTTGTCCCCGAATCTGCGAAGGTTACTGTCGGTGCCATGGTTACGACGAGCATAACCGACAAAACTGCAATAATAATTTTTCTCGATAATTTATTCTTTTTCATGTATACAGTTTACCATAAAAGACATTTTTTAAAAGACGCCTAACCATTAAATTTCGTTAAGAAAACTTTGAAAACCGTACCTTCTCCGGCTTCCGACTCTACTGTTATTATGCCTCCGTGATCCTCTATGGCCTGTGCTGCAATAGCCAGACCCAGACCTGTCCCCTTGCCGTTATCCTTAGTTGTGAAGAAAGGTTCAAATATTTTCTCCTGCAGTTCCTCGGGAATCCCTTCTCCCGTATCTTTTATTTCTATACAAACTTTTTCATCATCAATACCCGTTGATACACTAAGTACCCCACCGTTTCTCTCCATGGCCTGATATGCGTTGATTATAAGATTAAGAAAAAGCTGTGACAGCTGTATTTCATTTCCGAATATTTTTACTCCGGGACAATTTAACCGCCTCACTACATCAACATTTTTCGGCAATGCCGGTGCAGCAACGTTCATCACCTTGTTTATCAGAGCATCCGGGCTGATTTCGGTGAATACCATTTCCGTATTTTTTCTCGAAAGCTCCGAAAGTCTGGAAATAATATCTTTTGCCTTGCATGAAGCATTGTATATTTCCAGAATATCGTCATATACTGATGATGTTTCCGGTATTTTTTCGAGTGTCATAAGACTGTAACCCATAATTGGCGTCAGAAGGTTATTGAATTCGTGAGCAATGCTTGACGTCAGTGTTCCGATTGTTTCCAGTCTTTGGTGATGGGCAAGTTCCTGCGTCTTCCTCGTAAGTTCCTCCATCGTTCTGTTTTTTTCCTTAAGCTGTTCAAGCTCCAGATCTCTGAGAACCTCCCTTCGTCTTCCGGAAACAAGCTGCAGAATCAGAAGCATTATTCCTGCAGATACGACAAAAAGAAAGATTATTATGTTTATCGTGGTCTTCCTGAACAGTACAGTAGATCTTTTGAAATCCCCCGACACGCTTATCGTGAAAATTCGGTTTTTAGTTTTTGCGGAAGGCATTATTACCTGGCGAAGATTCTGATGACTGTCATCAATCTCCTCTTCGAAACTTACAAGCTCCTTTTCTCCTCTGTTTATTACAACATTCTCTGCGGCTTTTGAACTTTCTCCGTCATACAGGAGGATTGAAGCTGTTTTATCTGCCATAATGACGCTTCCGTCGGCACTGACCATTCTTGATATCGTGTTTTTATATAGTCTGCTGCCGTCCATTACACCGAAATACGACAGCCTGCTGTCTACTTTGTATTCGATTGCTATATAGCTTTTGCCCTCTGATTTTACAATGTAAGCTTCTTTACCTAATTTTTCTCCCAGGATATACTCATTTTCGTCTGAAGATAAGACAACCTTGTCATTTATTGCCGCCAGCATAGCGTGGAATGTATTCCTGTTTGCAAGTGAGCTTTCTCTCATTGCTTCAAGCAGAATACTGTCGTCTCCTTTTTCAATCCACTGATTTTCACCGCGCAGGAAATTCTCACGCGTTGCCGTATATTCCAGGTCTTCATCAAACCTTTCTATCTGATTCAGAACACTGTCATCTATTGTTTTTTCTGTCTCCCAGAGTTTATCGTCCATTGCGTCCATTCTGTCCTGAAGATAACTGTCAAGAGAATAGACAGTCATGCCGGCACCAAAAGTCACAAGTACAACTGCAAGCACAACCAAAATCTTGTTTTTAACGGGCATATTCTCACCTCTTGAAAAAAATAATCTTATTCTTTATACTAAAATAAACCTTTTAACATGTAAAGAGGAGAGCAAATATGAAAGACATTGCGTTAATAGTAGACGATGATGCAGCAATACGCACAATGCTGTGCAAAATCCTGAAGAGCAACGATATCGATGTTGATTTAGCCTCAGACGGTGAAGAAGCACTGGAAAAAATCAACGCAGGAGTATATTCAATCGTACTTTTGGATATAAATATGCATGGTATTGACGGTTTCGAGGTAATCAAAATAGTACGACGCAAAGGCATCAACACTCCTATAATAGTTGTAAGCGGACGAAAAGCCGATTACGATACTCTCTACGGACTGGATATAGGCGCAGACGACTATATTACCAAGCCCTTTAACCCTGTTACTCTAGGTGCCAAGGTCAAGGCTCTGATCAGAAGATCAAAAGGCGAAAACGGTCAGGCTGCCGGCGAGATTATTGAAGCCGGTCCTTTCAGATATGATATCAGAACACTCAGATTCTACAAAAACGGAGAGGAAATTCCTCTCTCATCTAAAGAAAATGCCATGGTTAAGCTTTTTATTGACAATATCGGCAGAATTTTTTCGAAGGATATGATATATTCAATGATTTGGGGCGATACTCTTATAGATGAAAATGCTATTATGGTCTACATAAACCGATTGCGTCAAAAAATCGAGGATAATCCTTCTTCGCCTGTTTACATTCAGACAGTACGAGGCGTGGGATACAAATTCATCGTCGAATAATCAAAAATCCCGAGCTGCTGCGACGGTACAACCGCCGGCAGACTCGGGATTTATTTAATTTCTGAATACGTTAAATGAATCTAAAGATTAGAGCAGATCTTTTCTTGTAAGATTGATTCTTCCCTGACTGTCGATTTCGATAACCTTGACTCTTACTTCATCTCCTACGTTAAGGACGTCCTCAACCTTATCGATTCTTTCCTTCGCAATCTTGCTTATATGTACGAGACCTTCCTTACCCGGAAGAATTTCAACAAATGCTCCGAAATTCATTATTCTTGTTACTTTACCGTCGTATATTTCGCCCGGTTCAGGTTCCTTGACAAGCATTTCGATTTCACGTTTTGCAGCCTCCAGGCTTTCTCCGTCAGGAGATGCGATGAATACTGTTCCGTCATCTTCAATATCAATCTTAACACCTGTTCTGTCGATGATTCCGTTAATTGTCTCACCGCCCTTACCGATAATAGTTCTAATCTGGTCAGGCTCAACCTGCATAGTGATAATTCTCGGTGCATACGGCGAAAGTTCCTTGTTTGGTTCAGGAATATCTTCGAGCATTGCCTCCATAATGTGCATTCTGCCTTTTTTAGCCTGAGCAAGTGCGTTTTCAAGAATTTCTCTTGAGAGGCCGTGAACTTTAATGTCCATCTGAATTGCCGTAACACCTTCAGCTGTTCCAGCAACTTTAAAGTCCATATCACCAAGGAAGTCTTCCATTCCCTGAATATCGGAAAGAATAGCCATCTTGGAGCTTCCGTCCTCTTCAACTCTCTCAATAAGACCCATAGCAATACCTGCAACGGGAGCCTTAATAGGAACACCTGCATCCATGAGAGCCAGGCAGCTTCCGCAGGTTGATCCCATAGATGTTGATCCGTTTGACGAAAGTACTTCAGATACGACTCTTATTGCATACGGGAACTCTGCTTCACTTGGAAGTACCGGGAGTAAAGCTCTCTCAGCCAGCGCACCGTGTCCGATTTCTCTTCTTCCCGGACTCTTCATTCTGCCGGCTTCACCTACTGAATAAGGCGGGAAGTTGTAGTGATGCATATATCTTTTTTCTGTCTGTTCGGTTATTCCGTCAATAGTCTGTTTCTCGCTGAGAAGTCCAAGTGTAGCAATTGAAAGCACCTGAGTCTGTCCTCTCTTGAAAAGTCCTGTTCCGTGTGTCCTAGGAAGCACACCGTGATCGATCCAGAGTGGTCTGATCTCATCAAGCTTACGATTGTCAGGTCTTATTCCTTCATCGAGAATCATACTTCTGACCTGTTCCTTTGTTATGTTATAAAGCACACTGTCTATATCCTTGGCGTTATCAGGATATATTTCTGCGAAATATTCCTTCGCTTCTGCCTCAACAGCGTCCATTTTATCCAGTCTCTCCAGCTTATCATAAGTCTGAATCGCTTCTCTCATCTTTGACTCTGAATAATCTCTAACTGCCTTGTCAATGTCTTCAGGTACCTTATAGAGTTCAACTTCCATCTTCGGCTTGCCGACTTCTGCAACAATCTGTTCGATAAATTCCACTATCTTCTTTATCTCTTCATGGGCAAACATGATTGCATCGAGAATAACATCCTCAGGAATTTCCTGAGCACCGGCTTCTACCATCATGATAGCATCCTTAGTTCCCGCAACAGTCATATGCAGTGTGGATTCTTCCCTCTGGGCTTCTGAAGGGTTAATAACGAACTTACCGTCAACCATTCCCACAATTACCGATCCGGTAGGACCTTCCCAAGGAATATCCGAAATCGAAAGTGCAATTGATGAGCCTATCATTGCTGCGATTTCACTTGGTGCGTCATTATCTGCACACATTACTGTCGCAACAACCTGAACGTCGTTAAAGAATCCCTTCGGGAAAAGCGGTCTGAGCGGTCTGTCCATAAGTCTGGAACAGAGTATTGCTCTTTCACTGGGTCTTCCTTCTCTTTTAATAAATCCGCCCGGAATCTTGCCTGCCGCATACATTTTTTCCTCATAGTCACATGACAGAGGGAAAAAGTCCGCATCCGGTCTAGGCTCTTTTGATGCACATGCAGTAACATTTACGACTGTATCGCCGTACTTCACCCATGCCTGTCCGTTTGCCAGCTCGCATACTTTACCGATTTCGACCTCAAGCAGCTTGCCTCCGATTGCGGTTCTGAATGTTTTGTAATCAGTGTACTTCATAATTTACAACTACCTCCTGTAAATTCACTTCCATATTACGATAAAAGGCGGGTTGTAAGTCACCCGCCAAGTATCAACTATTTAATTACTTTCTGAGTCCCAGTCTAGCGATTAATGCTCTGTATCTTTCAAGATCCTTTTCCTTAAGATATCCGAGAAGGTTTCTTCTCTGTCCAACCATCTTAAGAAGACCTCTTCTGGAGTGGTGGTCCTTCTTGTGAACCTTGAGATGTTCGTTAAGATCGTTAATTCTGTATGTAAGAATTGCAATCTGAACTTCCGGTGAACCTGTGTCGCCTTCCTTTAACTGATACTCTTTGATAATTTCCGCTTTCTTTTCTGCAGTAATCATTGTTATTCCTCCTATTTTGAAATTCTCCCGCAACTGAGCCGACGTCGGAGTGATCGCACCGCCAAGTCACAGGTACATTAATTAAAAACTATTATTTATTCAGCTGTGCAGCTACTTCTGCAGCGAAGTCTTCTTCCTTCTTCTCTATACCTTCGCCAACTTCGTATCTTACAACCTTAACCAGTGACAGTTCCTTGTCAACACTTGCAAGGTACTGAGCTACAGTCTGCTTACCATCTTCAGCTCTTACATAAGTCTGGTCGAGCAGGCAGATTTCCTTAAGCTGCTTTGAGATACGACCTTCTACAAGACCCTTGAAAATCTTGTTTTCGGAGATTTCAGCCTTGTCTGCAACTGCCAGTCCTGCCAGCTGTGCCTTTGCTTCGTCTGAAAGGAAGTTAGGCAGATAGTTGAAGTTGAAGCCCTTATCAGCTCTCTTTTCTTCGAGAATTGCCACATCTTCAGCTCCCCATACTCCGTCAACAGCCTTGTCGAGCAGAGCATTCAGAATCGGCTTAGGAAGTGTGAACGGATCATTCAGTGCACTTTCGAGCGTGATGTTTCTCATGCTTGCCAGTTCTTCGTCTGAAATTTCGTCTCTCTTGATGTACTGTGGATTCATTGCAGCAACCTGCATTGCAATGTTCTTCAGTGCAGCCTTGTTGTCGTCATTGTCAGCTCCGCTTGCTGCAATAATAACACCGATGTTTCCGCCACCGTGAATATATGAAGCAACTACATCGCCGGCAACCTTTTCGATTCTTCTGATTGACATATTTTCGCCAATCTTAGCAATCTTAGCAGTAAGCTCTTCACCAACTGTTGATCCTTCAAAAGCCATTGCCTTGAAAGCGTCCATGTCAGTGCTCTCTGCGCTCAGAGCCAGATTAGCAAGTCCTTCTACGAATCCGATAAATTCGTCATTCTTAGCTACGAAGTCTGTTTCTGAGTTAACTTCTACAATTGCAGCAGCCTTGCCGTCTTCTGAGAATGCAGTCTTAACAAGACCCATTGCAGCAATTCTTCCTGCTTTCTTAGCAGCCTTTGAAAGTCCCTTTTCCTTAAGGATTTCAACTGCCTTATCAATATCGCCATCGGCTTCTACGAGAGCCTTCTTGCAATCCATCATACCTGCGCCGGTCATTTCACGCAGTTCTTTTACCATCTTAGCTGTTACAGCCATGTATCCTACCTCCTTATTCTGCGTCAGCGCCTTCTTCTGCCTTTACAGCTTCTGCATCTTCTTCTGCAGGAGCTTCTTCAGCTTCTCCGCCTTCGTCAAAACTTTCACCCTGCTTAGCTTCAATAACTGCGTCGGCCATGCATCCTGCAATAAGCTTAACGGCTCTGATTGCGTCGTCATTAGCCGGAATGATGTAATCAACATCATCAGGGTCACAGTTTGTATCAACGATTCCGATTACAGGAATTCCGAGAATTCTAGCTTCCTTAACCGCAATCTTTTCTTTCTTAGGGTCAACTACGAAAAGTGCACCCGGCATTCCCTTCATTTCCTTGATGCCGCCCAGGAACTTTTCGAGCTTTTCATATTCAAGTCTCAGCTTGCCGACTTCCTTCTTTGACAGCTTGTCAAATGTGCCGTCTTCTTCCATTGCCTGGATATCATAAAGTCTTCTGATTCTCTGTGAGATTGTCTTGTAGTTTGTCATCATACCGCCAAGCCATCTCTGGTTAACGTAAAACATTCCGCATCTCTTAGCTTCATCACAGATTGCTGCCTGAGCCTGCTTCTTTGTTCCAACGAAAAGAATCGGCTTGCCTGTTGCTGCAACTTCCTTCATGAAGTTGTAAGCTTCGTCAATCTTCTTTACTGTCTTCTGCAGGTCGATGATATAGATTCCGTTTCTTTCTGTGAAGATATACGGCTTCATCTTAGGGTTCCATCTTCTTGTCTGATGTCCGAAATGTACGCCTGCTTCCAAAAGCTGTTTCATTGAAATTACTGCCATTTGTTTTCTCCTCTCGGTTTTTTTCCTTCCACCGCGACAAATGCGAAAGCAACCTCCTGCACGCCTTGTCTCATTACTGCGCGACAGCCCTTTTCAGGCCGTTAAGGCACCGGCTTTCGTAAAAAGTCACCGTGTGTAAAATAAAATATTCTTCGGCATCTGAAAACGTCAGACGCCAAAGAATATGATACTACAAAGCTATTCATTCGTCAACTTATTTATTCACTCATTCGAGCCGCCATGAAATACTTCATTATTCTGTAAAAGCTGTTCTTTCCAAGAAATACCGGCGACCCGTCATCTATCAGAATCATTCTGTCATGCATGCACGCAATATGGTCGATATTGAATATGAAACTCCTGTGTTCATATATGAACTTCTCATCATTCAATATCTCATGTATGTGTTTCAGCGAACAGTAACAGACAATATGACCGTACCCGTTATCATTGTTTGTGACGATTACAGTCTGCTGCTGTTCCTTTTTTATCAGCAGAATTTTGCTGCAGGGAATCTGCATTATCGTACCGCGCCTGGCAATAATAATGAAATTCCCCGACCTGAAAACAGCGCCGCCCTTCATGACAAAGGCCTCCGCCTGTAAAATGATTTATCTGCTACTTAATTATTGTCCTTCTTTATATGTAATAAGGTTTTCTGCGATTTCGTTAGCAGCTATGGAAACCGGCTTTGATACATCCTCCTCAGTCAGTTTAGGAACACCTTCGATAATCTCTCTTGATCTCTTGGCTGCCAGTACAACAAGCGTATATCTGCTGTCTGCTTTTGTTCTTATTTCATTTATCGATGGATATAACATCTTAGTCCTCCTTGTCTTTCATTATTTCAAGCACCTGAGCTGTGGCCGATTCCACATCTTCGTTTACAACACAATAGTCATACATATCTGCATGTGCAATATCATTACATGCCTCTTCAAGCCTTTTGTTTATCACATCTTCGGTTTCCGAACCTCTGCCGCAAAGTCTCTGCTTCAGTTCCTCAACCGACGGTGGCATAATAAATATCATAATACATTCGGGATAAGCCTCGCGAACCTGTATCGCTCCGTGATAATCTATTTCAAGAATCACGTCATGACCGCTTTCAATCCACTGCATAACCTGTTTCTTCGGTGTACCGTAGTAATTGTCCAGATAACAGTTGTGCTCAAGCAGCCCGCCTTCTTCTATAAGATTCAGAAAGCTCTCCTTATCTGTAAAATGGTAATCTACAGCATTAACTTCTCCCTCTCTGGGACTGCGTGTGGTCATGGAAACAGAAAATTTAATATTACTGTCTGTCTCGAGCACTTTCTTGCAGATTGTTCCTTTACCTGCTCCCGATGGTCCTGATATTACAAACAGTTTTCCTTTTTTCATGCTGTTTCCTGCTGCCTCCTGTAGTCTTTGCTTAAAATTTTTCAGAGATGTATTTTATCACCGGATACCTTGTTTTTCAAGTAAATTACTCAATATTCTGCACCTGTTCACGGATTTTTTCTATCTCGCTCTTAGCGTCGAGCATGTATCCTGTTATCTCCAGGTCATTGGATTTCGAGCCGATCGTGTTGGTTTCTCTGTTCATTTCCTGAACGAGGAAGTCAAGCTTCTTGCCTATAGGACCCTTCTCTCCCCGGAGAATCATTTCAAGCTGCTTCATATGACTGTCAAGTCTGACAAGCTCCTCTGTGATGTTGGATTTGTCGGCAAATATTGCAGCTTCCGTCAGAATTCTCTCCTCCGGAATATCAACTTTATCTTCTATGAGTTCTCTGATGCGTGTCTCAAACTTCTCCACATACTCTACGACCACCTTAGGTGCCCGCTTATCTATTTCGGAAACAATGTCTCGAACAATATTGCCTCTCATGCTCAGATCCTCAGCCAGCTTCTCACCTTCGATTTTTCTCATCTCATCCAGCTTGTGCGATGCTTCCTCCACAGCTCTGCATATAGCTGCTGTTATTTCTTCTTCATCACCGGGATCCGGAACTGCTTTAAGAACATCCGGCATCATAGACACAAGTTTCAAATCGACTTCACCCGAGAGGCTGTATGTTTCCTTAAGTGTCCTGAGGTTTTCGATATATTGCTCTGCGACAGGAATATTAAGGTTAACGCAAACATCACTTTCAGTAATATTTTCAACAATAATCGAAACCTCCGCCTTACCTCTCTTTACTGTCTCCTTAACAATGCCCTTTATTCTTTCCTCTGCAAACAGATACCTTCTCGGCATTTTTATGTTAATATCGGCGTAACGATGATTAACGGTTTTAATTTCGGCAACAATTCTTCTCTTTCCGTCCGAATATTCTCCTCTGCCGAATCCTGTCATGCTTTTTATCATATAATTATGCTCCTGTTCTCATTTGAATCTATATACATTTTAGAATAAATCAAATATAATATCAACCGAATATAAAATTGAGAGGTGCATATATATGTCATACGACGGCATTCTTACCTGCGCCATGGTCGGTGAGCTGAAGAAAAATCTGACTATGGGAAAAATCGAAAAAATATATCAGCCGCAGCCGGAACAGCTGCTTTTTGTTATACACACCACTTCAGGAAAAAAGAAACTGTTTATGTCTGCTGCCGGCAATCACTCGGCGCTTTATCTTATTAAAGATACACCGGAAAACCCTGTGACGCCGCCTTCTTTCTGCATGGTGCTCAGAAAACATCTGAACGCAGCCAGAATTACAGACATCCTACAACACGAAAACGAAAGGATTATTGAGATTCTCTTTGAAACCGTCAACGAAATGGGCTTCAACGTTAACAGAAAACTTGTAGTTGAAATAATGGGAAAGCACAGCAATATCCTTCTCCTTTCAATGCCGGAAGGCAGGATAATCGACAGTATCAAACATGTTGGCATAGATGTTAACCGCGCCAGAAGAATTCTTCCCGGCGTAACCTACGAATACCCGCCCTCTCAGAACAAAATTCCCTTTTCTGAAGTAACAGAATCGGAAATGAATGAAATCGTCGGCACCGAGCTACAGCCTGAGCGAGCTATTTTAAACGGAATACAGGGTATTTCCCCTCCGATGGCTCAGACACTGTCTGCTTCTCCGTCCGGAGCTTTTGCTGCTCTTTCGGATATTAACAATATGCTGAGTTCCGCAGTTCTGAAACCCACAGTCTACGTTGATGAGAAAGGCACTCCGTGTGACTTTCACATGATGCCCCTTTCTGTTTATGAGGGAGATATGGGATACAGCGCCATTGCTTTTGATGAGCTCTCCGAAGCATGCTGCTATTTCTTCTCAAACAGAGAGTCTTCAAACACAGTCAAGCAGAAAGCAGGAGATCTCCTGAGACATATCAAGGGCCATTTGGACAAACAGAAACTAAAGGTTCAAAGGCTCCGTGAAGATATAATGAAAGCCGAAAACTCAGATAAGTACCGGCTTTACGGAGAACTGCTTACGGCAAATCTTCACTGCATCAAACAGGGTGCATCATCTGCTTCCGTAACAAATTATTATACAGGTGATCCGATTGAAATACCTCTGGATCCTAAGTTTTCTCCGGCGAAAAACGCCCAGAAATACTTTAAGAAATATGCAAAAGCCAAAACCGCACTAAAAGAAAAAGCTCTCCAGCTTGAAGAAACAAATTCAAATATAGATTATCTCGAATCGGTCACTTCATTTATACAGCGTGCCGCTTCGGTGGAAGAAATAAATCTGATTCGTGAAGAGCTTGAGGAAACCGGATACCTTCGTAAAAGAAAAAAAGATAAAAGAAAGAAAAAAGACAAGCCTAAGCCTTACGAATACACTGCAGAGTCCGGTAAAAAAATTCTCGCCGGCAGGAATAACAAGGAGAATGACTGGCTTACCTTCAAGAAGGCTTCGTCAACAGATTTCTGGTTTCACACTAAAGACATTCCCGGATCTCACGTAATTCTGTTTACCGAAGGCAAGGAACCATCGGAACAGGAGATTTTCACGGCGGCTGCAGTTGCTGCATATCACAGCAAGGGCTCTTCTTCCGAAAATGTTCCGGTTGATTATGTGAAAGTGCGCCATGTTAAAAAACCTTCCGGATCCAATCCCGGGTATGTTATCTTCACTAACAACAGAACTGTATACGTAAATCCGAAACTGCCCGATTAATCGGGCAGTTTTAAGTCTTTGCAGTATTTCACTATCGCTTCTATAACCTTATCGCCTCTGTCTACTCTGTTTCCGTTATGTATCTCATGAAAGAGGCCTTCCCAGAGGATATAACCAAGATTATGGCCTTTGCCCTTTAATGCCTTTGCGGCGGCAGTCACTCCTTCCGGATCGCATATTTTGTCTTCGGATCCCTGCATTATAAGAAGAGGTATATCTGCTGCTCTTCCGTTGTCCTCCATAGAAGCGGTTTCCAGCTTTCTGCCGGTTTCAAAGCCTTCGATTGCGCAGAGAAAAGATATCCGGCTGTGAACCATCGGATTGTCATTATATGGTTTCACAGTTTCCGGATGCCCGAGAATATCTTCATCCACCTCGCTCCCTATTGTTCCCGAAGGTGTCAGACGGCTCAAAATCTTGACAACCGCATATAAAGGTGCCGGTATTTTTCTCACAAGTATTATCCACGGAGCTGTAACCAGGTACGCCACGGGAACATTGTTTCTGTTTCCTCTGCACCTGTAATCAAGGGTGATATTCCCTCCCATGCTGTGTCCGTAAATGATTATCTCTTTACCGGGATATTTCATAAGACTGTAATCGACAAGAGCATCTATGTCTTTCAGCACTTCGTTCCTGGGAGCACAGTGGCCTTTTTCCCCGAGGGAATTGCCGTGCCCCCTTAAATCCATTGACAATACAGCGAATCCGGCGTCATTCAGGAATCCTGCCACTCTGTCAAACCGTCCCCCGTACTCACCTATTCCGTGAATAATAATTACTGTTTTTTCCGGATTTTCCACATGCCAGGAATATCCTTCTATTTTCCCTTCCGGGTATTCTCTTAAAGTAAATGTCTTGTACATTTTCCCTCCTCAAGGGTCTTCCGTCCCTTTATATATAACAAGTCTCGGTTTTTCTTGCAATAAAAATTCCTGTGATGTATTGTTTCATTACAGCAGTCGGAGTGCCATAAGGGAAACAATGTAATATTTTACAGAAAGGAGATCGCCATGAGCAAGAAATGCAGCATTTGCGGGTGTGAATATGAAGTTTTTTCTTTTAAGAGCGGCTTCGTTTGCGAATCCTGCCTGCATTCCATAAAAAGTGATTTTGCTTCGGACGCCCGTGTGCGTGTCAAAGATTAGCAATAATCCGATATCCGGATTTCCCTTCTCACTCCGAAGGCTGCTTTTTTCTCAAGGTATCAAGAACTTTACTGAAATCTTCCGGCGGGTCAACACGGAATTCAACATATTCCGATGTTGTCGGATGAATGAATCCGATTACTCCCGCGTGCAGCATCTGCCGCCCTGCCCCAAGCTTTGACGCGATTTTTGATGAGGCCGGTCCATACAGGGCATCTCCCAGCAGCGGATGCTTTATATATGACATATGAACTCTTATCTGGTGTGTTCTGCCTGTTTCCAGTCTTGCTTCAACCAGCGTGAAATCGCCAAATCTCTCCAGTACACTGTAATGAGTAACAGCGGATTTCCCGTCAGGTACCACTGCATTTCTCATTCGGTTTCTCGGATCTCTGCCTATCGGTGCATCAACAGTACCTTCTTCTGCTTTTATATTACTGTATACAATGGCAGTATATCTCCTGGTTATACTGTGTTCAGCCAGCTGCTCTGCCAGGCTTCTGTGTGCTCTGTCGTTTTTAGCCACCATTAGAAGTCCGCTTGTATCTTTATCGATGCGATGGACTATACCAGGTCTGATTACACCGTTAATTGTCGAAAGTCTGTTCCCCGCATGATACATCAGTCCGTTTACAAGTGTACCGCTGCTGTTTCCCGGCGCCGGGTGTACAACCATACCTGCAGATTTATTGACAATTATCACATCTTCATCCTCATGTATTATTTCAAGAGGAATGTCTTCCGGCAGCACTTCTGTGCTTTCAGGTTCCGGCATGTTGATTCTGACAATGTTTCCGGCAGCAGCTTTTTCCTTCTTTTTTGTGCATACCCTTCCGTTTACCGTTATTCGACTCTGTTCAAAAAGTTTCTGTATGTAGCTTCTTGACATGTCTTCCAGACAGGCAGAAAGAACCAGATCAAGTCTGGTTCCTTCCATTTCTCCGCTTATTTCGATTTCGATTATCTCATTATTTTTTGTCATAGTTTCTGTTTTCGTACACTATCATATATATTGCCAGCAGTGCACATCCGGTCACTACAGCAATGTCGGCAACGTTAAATACAGGAAATCTGCCGAAGTCGAACATATCAATAACGTATCCGTAGGCCATTCTGTCAGTCAGGTTGCCGAGTCCCCCTCCGCACATGAGAGAAACAGACAACAGGAATATTTTCTTATATGTCATGCTTTTGACTATTACGAAAATAATACCGAAGCATATGACCGCTCCCGTGACAACAATCAGAAGAGTGGTATGCCCCTCCAGCAAGCTGAAAGCTGCACCTGTATTTCTCACGTATGTGATATGAAAGAATTCTCCCAGAACAGGTATCGTTTCTCCCGGAGTCATTCCTGTATCTACAGATATTTTAACGATTCGGTCAATTACCATGACCCCGACTATTATCAGTATGTAAATCATAATTTAATGTTGCGTACTGTTGCATCACTGCTGACAGGCGGCTGAGGTTCCTTTTCTTTTTTATCAGGCAAATCATCAAAATCATCAACACCGAACTCCGGCATTTCTCCGCTAAGAGACTCGAATCTGTCAAGCTCGCTTTCAAGAAGCGCCTTGTACTGATTCCTGAATTTGATATATCTCTCCTTCATTGATTTGCTTTCTCTTGATATAGTTTCAGCTTCCTCTCTGGCACTTTTTCTCATCAGTTCCGCATCCAGCTCTGCATTTTTAAGAAGAATGTCAGCGCGTTTCTCCGAACTGTCGGCAATATCCGCCATAAGTGATTTAGCAGCTTCAAGTGTTTCAACGATTGTGCCTTCCGTTCCTCTGAGTCTTTCCAGTTCTTCAGCCATTCTGCTGTTTTCCTCTCTTGTCTCCCTTAACTGATTAAGGAGTCTGTCAAGGTCTACTGTTATCTCATCAAGGAACTGATTAACCTCTTCTTCTCTGTATCCTCTGACTGCTCTTGAAAATTCTTTTGCCTGAATATCTGCAGGTTTAATCATAATACCCTCCTATTTCCACGGATTTTCGTCATTTCCCGAAAAACTGTACGGTCTGTTTTCCCCTTCTGAAAAAATAGCAACATTTTCAGGTGCGAAAATAAATATGTTATTGGCCACCTTCTGCACATTTCCGTTCAGCGCATATGTTGCTCCGCCCAGAAAATCAAAAATCTTTCTGGCCACATCCGGATCAAGCTTTTCCAGATTAACTATCACCGGTTTTCTGCTTTTGAGATTATCCACGAGCCTCGAACATTCATCAAATCCCTGCGGCTCTATTACAACAAGCTTAAAAGCATTGGTTATTGATTTAATGTTTTTATTCTGCATCGAAACAATATTGCTCGTATCAAATTTCTGCGAACTCATCGGCGCCTTCGGCTCCGTTCTGTTCCTATCGTAATAAGACGGCTGTGAATATGATTCCTCCTCAAATTCTTCTTCGTCTTCGTACTCCTCAAGCCCGATAAGATCCTTAAACTTACTAAGCATTCCCATTTTTTTTCGCCTCCTGTTCTCTTCTGTATTTAGCGTAATCTCTTTCTCCGAAAATAGCGCTGCCCACTCTTACGAGGTTTGAGCCTGCCTCTATTGCAACAGGAAAGTCATGAGACATTCCCATTGACAGGTATCTGAAATCAAGTCTCGGATGACTTATTTTCGATAGTTCGTCATATTTTGCCTTTACGCCGTCAAAGTACGGCTTAACATCTCTGGGATCCTCAACAATAGGAGCCACACTCATAAGTCCCTTGATGCTGATGTTTTCACATGAATCAAGTATTTCTCTAACGAGGTCTCCCGCTTCATCGATGCTAACTCCGAATTTGCTTTCTTCATCTGCCGGATTAATCTGAACAAGAACATCCATCACCTTGTCATGAGCCTTTGCTCTCTTGTCGATTTCCTTAGCGAGTTTCATGGAATCAACAGAGTGAATCATATCAACTTTATCGATAATATATTTAACCTTGTTTGTCTGGAGATGCCCTATCATATGCCATTTTACCGGTTTTATGGCATCGTACTTATCCATTATCTCCTGGACTTTGTTTTCTCCGATATCTGTAACTCCGGCATTTATAGCAGTATTAATTTCTTCCGGATCTCTCGTTTTGCTGACAGCAACAAGCAGTACCTCTTCTTCGTTTCTTCCGCATACCTCTGCTGCTTCTCTGATTTTACCTCTTACTGTTTCAAGATTTTTCTTAATGTCCTCCATCTGTGATACATCTCCTTTGTCAGTTATCATCTTTATCTTTGTCTTTAAGTTCTCTTTCCAATGCATTCTCCGGATTTCTCAAAACCTCGTCATACACGTTTACAGTTATGACCTGTTCATACTTTTCATTTACATATGTCCCGTCGGAAATTGCAGACTGTTTACTGTTTGATGCCTTGATATTTACAGGTTTGAAGATATATGCCTCGTCTTTCGTCTTCACGTATACACCAAGCTGACCGTCTTTTTTTATGAGACATTCGTTGTCTACTATAAGCCCGGAACTGTTGCTCATCGTTACGGTCATATCCACTTTTCTGGCGTTCTCCAGATCTTCGTAATACGTGTTTATATAGAATACAAACCTGCAAAGTCCTTTGTCGTCTGATTTTTCATCTGATTTTTTCTGTATCTCTGCTTTAACATTTCCTTCCGGAAGCGTAAGGGTGACGTAATCTCCCTCTTTGTATTCCTCAGCTGTTTCTTTATCTATCCAGCATACTATGTACCAATGGTCGTCGCCGGTTATCTTATAAATCGGATCCCCTTTCACAACATGCTCTCTTTCAAGCTGCAAAGTCTTCAGGTGGATGCTTTCTGCTTTTTCTTTTGATATATTTTCAAGATTGTCCGGGCTGAAGAACTTCTCTCCGCCATCGATATTCTTGCTGAAAATACCGCTTATCGGCGAATTTTCATCGTAATATAATCCCGAAAACCTGCTTAACGCCTTCAGGTATTCGGTGTACTTTCCGTCCTGCTCCTCTTTCTTGTCTCCCTGTTCACTTTCTTCTTCAATACTGCATATTCTTCCGCCCTTTTTGACTACGGTTCCCTCAACGTTAACATAAGTTAAAGTACCCGTCTTATATGCCAGAACAACTGCTTCATCCTTGACAATGTAACCTTCTGTTTCACAGGATATCTCCAGCACTCCGTTTTCAAGTGTCTGTGTTGTCTCGAACATATCGGTAGCCTTCGGAAGAACGTAAATCACCAGATACAGCAGAACAACAAGCATTATGTAAATGAGAATAATTCTCTTTGTTTTTTTTGATATTTTTATCTGCATGGTCTTATTCTACACCAAATAATACCGTCGCGCAATTATTCCTGATTCAGCAATTCATCAAGGATTTTCTTTTCGTCTTTGCTTAAATTTCCCCTATCGCCGATAAATTTCCGGAATAAATCCGGACGCCTTTCTTTCGTAATAATCAGAGACTCTCTGAATCTCCACAAGTCAATTTTTTTATGATTTCCGCTAAGCAGAACATCCGGAACCTGCAATCCCTCATATTCCCTTGGCTGAGTATAGTGAGGATACTCCAAAAGTCCCGAATATACCGATTCGTCTGTAACAGAATCCTTATTTCCAAGGACTCCCGGAACAAATCTCGCTACGGAATCGATCAGAACCATGGCAGGCAGTTCTCCGCCTGTAAGAACATAATCACCTATCGATACTTCCTCTGCATTCCAGTAATCAAGCACTCTCTGATCCACACCTTCATAGTGGCCGCAGAGGATAACAAACTCATCAAGTCCGGCAAGTTCGCGAACCTTCTGTTCATCGAGTATTTTCCCCCTTGGCGACATGTACAGAACTTTCTTACCCTCTGCACCTATATGTCTCAATGCTGTGAATATCGGATCCGGCATCATTACCATTCCGCCTCCACCGCCAAAAGTGTAGTCGTCTGTTTTATTATGTTTATCAGATGTATAATCACGTATATTTGTCAGCCTGATATCAAGTATACCGTTTCTGACTGCTCTTCCGAGCATACTGTCAGTTGTAACCGGATTGAACATTTCCGGAAAAATTGTAAGAACATCAATTTTCATTTCTGTGCCTTTCAGATTATGCCTCCAGGGCTTCGTCGCTCGGAAGCATACCTTCTATTACTCTCACGGTAATTCTTCTCGTCTCTTCATTAATGTCAATAAGGAATTCAGGCACTCCGGGAATGAGAACCTGACTTCCTTCTTCTGTTTCTATATCATAAACATCCTGTGCCGTATTCTGGATAATGTTTTTTACTGTACCTATTCTGCTGCCGTTTTCGAGAAAAACTTCCATACCGATTAAATCTCTCACATAATGTACCCCCTCCGGAAGTTCCGGCAGGTACTCCTCGGATACGAAAATTTCTCTGCCTCTCGTCTTCTCAGCTGCATTTCTGTCATCTATACCTTCCACCTTCAATACAACCATGTTTTTCTGAAGGCGTACGTTCTGTACTTTGTAGAGCTCTTTACCTATGTACAGTTCGTCAGCCAGCTCATATATCTCTATGCCGTCTGAGTAATTGTAAACTCTTATTTCCCCCCTAAGCCCTACAACGTTTACTGCTTTTCCGATTAATACTTTTTCCATTAAATCTCCCTGATTCCAACAACAAAAGTTGACAAGGTAATCCCTGCCAACTTTATTATGTCTCTATTGAACTATCTCCACCACTACTTTGGTGCCCGCTTTCGTTGCCGCGGCTTTAACTACAGTTCTTATTGCTTTGGCAATTCTTCCCTGTTTGCCGATTACCTTTCCCATGTCGTCTCCTGCGACTTTAAGCTGAATCACAGTTGTGCCGTCAGTTTCGGATTCGGTTACTTCTACTGCTTCAGGGTGTTCAACAAGCGACTTCGCAATTTTGCTAACCAATTCTACCATTGAATCACCGCTTTCTTACCGATTAAAGAATGCCTGCCTGCTTAAAGAGCTTCTTTACTGTATCTGTAGGCTGTGCTCCGTTTCCGAGCCACTTCTTTGCCGATTCTTCATCAATCTTGATTTCTACAGGATCCTTCAGCGGATTGTAGTATCCGATTTCTTCAATAAATCTGCCATCTCTGGGTGTTCTTGAATCTGCAACTACTACTCTGTAAAAAGGCTTCTTGTGTGCACCCATTCTCTTTAATCTGATTTTTACCATTATTATTTCCTCCTTAATACTTTAGAACCCGCGGAACATTCTGTTCAGTTTAGCGCTTCCGCGAGGATTCATCATTGACTTCATCATCTTGCGGGACTCTTCATATCTTTTTATAAGAGTATTTATTTTCTGCACGGTCTGCCCGCTTCCCGCTGCAATACGCCTTCTTCTGCTGGCATTGAGAATGTTCGGATTTTCCCTTTCTTCTCTTGTCATCGACTGAATTATTGCCTCAAAGCAGACAAATTCGCGCTCGCTCTGTTCAAGATTCACATTCTTGTTGTTGCTCATTCCCGGCATCATATCAAGCAGCTTGGCAATTCCGCCCATATTTCTTATCTGCCCCATCTGCTCCAGAAAATCTTCAAGAGTGAATTTATTCTTGCGTATTTTTCTTTCAAGTTCCTCGGCTTTCTTTTCGTCGTAATCTTCCTGAGCCTTTTCGATAAGTGACATCATGTCACCCATTCCGAGGATTCGGCTGGCCATTCTCTCCGGATGAAACTCGTCAAGCTCATCCATCTTCTCGCCCATTCCGACGAATTTAACAGGCCGCCCTGTTACTTTTTTTGCCGAAAGTGCCGCACCGCCTCTGGAATCACCATCCATCTTCGTCATAATGATTCCGTCAATTCCCAGCGCATCGTTAAAGCCTTCCGCCGCATTGACAGCATCCTGACCTGTAAGTGCGTCTACAACAAGCAGTATTTCATGAGGCTTTATATCCTTCTTCAGAACTTTCAGCTCTTCCATGAGTTCTTCGTCTATCTGAAGTCGACCTGCCGTATCGACAAGAAGAACATTGTAACCCTTAATCTCTGCTTCTTTTACTGCTGCCTTTGCGATTTCCGAAGGGTTCTTCGTATCTCTTCTCGCAAAAACAGGAACGTCTACGCTCTTACCTACGATTTCCAGCTGGTCAATGGCCGCCGGTCTGTATACGTCACAGGCGCAGAGCATAGGTTTCTTGCCGTTTTTCTTAAGCCACGCCGCAAGTTTACCGCATGTTGTGGTCTTACCTGTTCCCTGCAGACCTACCATCATGTAAACAGTAAATCCTTTCGAAGAATAAGTAAGCTTGCTGCCTGTTCCCCCCATCAGCTCTATGAGCTCTTCATTTACAATTTTAATAACCTGCTGTGCCGGAGTCAGGCTTGCCATTACTTCCTCGCCCAGAGCTTTCTCTTTGACAGAGGCTACAAATTCTTTAACAACCTTGAAGTTAACATCGGCTTCCAGAAGTGCCAGCTTAACTTCTCTCATTGCTTTGTTTATGTCTGATTCCGTAAGGCTTCCTTTGCCTTTAAGGCCTTTGAACACACCTTGCAGCTTATCCGATAATCCTTCAAATGCCATAGGATTACTCCTCCAAATTATCTATTACATTCCTTATTTTCTTAAGTTCTTCTCTCGTATTGCTTCCCTCTTCCAAAGTCAAAATAAGGCTGTCTATTCTTTTGTCTATTTCTTCTATTGCTTCTGTGGTCCTGCTGAATTTCTCCACCAGACCCAGTTTGCTCTCATAGTCTTCAAGGCTCTTCTCCGCATTCTTCAGAGAATCATGAACACCCTGTCTGCTGATTCCAAACTCCGCCGCAATCTCTGTCAGACTGTAGTTCTCATCATGGTACAGCCGGAGCACCTGACGCTGTCGCTCCGTAAGAAGCGCCCCGTAAAAATCATACAAAAGGCTTTGTTTCGTAATATCATCTATTCTCACAAAGCACCTCCTGACTTTCACCATCTGCTGACAAGTATTCCACCTTGACATCGAGAGTATACATGTTTTCTCCTCGTCTGTCAAGTATTTTTACTTTATACGGTTGTCTTTGTTGTGGAGTTTCTTCAAGGGTCACTATGTTTCACCGTTGCAAAGGCTGTAATCATTGATTTTTCGTGGGCTGCGGTGAAACTGCTTCTTGGCTGCCATAACGATGAATTTTTATATGTAAGTTCAACAATTTTGATATATAATGTTGGGTGATATGGAGGGTATTATGAACAGGAGATTTATCATCACAATAATCAGTACATTAATCATAACTCTAATTGCCGTTCCTTCCTGCGCCTTTGCAGACATGAACGGTATATCAAACACATCGTCTGATACAGTTTCCGCCGGAGCCGAATATGTTCCCGGGGAAGTGATAGTATCATTTTCCGAAAACACCGGTCATAATGAAGAAAATTCCATAATCGAGAACGCAATTGAAGAAATCGACTCAATTTCGGAGCCTGACGAAATACAGACTTCCGCAATAGACCGGAATACTGTTCTTCTCGAGACAAATCAAAATACTGATACTTCACAGCTAATTGAAGAACTTCAGGATGATCCGTCAGTTGAGGCTGTTCAGCCAAATTATTATTATACTGCAGACAGCACATTCAACGACCCTCAAACGAAAGATACGTGGTACGTGGACTATCTTGATCTTCCCGAAGCATGGTCAGCAATTGAAGCATATAAGCAGGATGGTACAATAGCGGATCCTTCAAATAGAGTCGTCATAGCCACTCTTGATTCCGGAATATATTTAAGCCACGAGGATGAGAAGGACATAAGTGACGGCGGCAATTTCGATCTGGCACACTGCAAAACAACAGTTGCGGGTATCGATCCGGACAGCGAGTCATACGACCCGGCTCCGAACACCGAAACAGCATATCCAAACCCTCTGATTTCCCACGGCAACAGCACATCTTCAGTAATAGGTGCCACTTCCAATAACGGCAAAGGCATCGCCGGTATTGCTGCAGGTTTCAATAACGATATTGCCTCCGTAATGGCGATTAATGTCTTCAGAAAAAACATCAATTCCGAACATAAAGCCACATCGGCCGACATTTGTGCCGGCATTGATTATGCATGCAGACACAATGCCCGGGTTATTATGATGTGTCTCGGACATGAACCGGGAAGCACAGACGGTATCGGAACATTAATTGATGATGCCGCTCTCGAAGCGAAGATAAACTGGGCTGCAAACGAAAAGGATGTTGTCTTCGTTGCATCTGCCGGAAACCGAAACAATACATCAGCCTGGTATCCGTCAGACTTCGATTCGTGTGTAAGCGTTATCAACACCGGAAGATATACAGATATCGACAGCAAAAGCTGCAAATATTCAACTTCCAGCTACGGACAAAAAAAGGATATCTCAGCTCCGGGAAGCGGTATTATGCATTGTACCATGTCTCCTTCAGGATATACTTCCGGAACAGGTACTTCCTATTCTACACCGATTGTCGCTGCCATAGCAGGCCTCGTCAGATATGTGAATCCTACCCTAACGCAGTCGCAGGTCAAGAGTATTCTCTACAGCACTGCGACGGATCTTTACACTCCCGGATATGATATATATACCGGATATGGTAACGTTAATGCTTACGGAGCAGTAACCGCTGCTGTCGGCAAGCCTGATAAGATTACTGCCGGCAAACTGTCAACTCCGCATATATGGGCAAAAAGCGCGAGCAGGAATTCAATCCGCCTTAGCTGGACCAATGTCGGTGCATATAAATACTCCATATACCGTTCAACAAATCCCAGCTCAGGGTTTTCATACATTAATACAGTTAATGGAACATCATGGACAAATACCGGATTGTCATTTAACAAAAAGTATTATTACAAGGTAGTACCTAAAGGTACATCTTCAGATGGCAAACGCATTGACGGCAGTTCAAGCGGTTACGCAACCTCCCGTGCCATCTGCGGGACACCGTCTCTGACAGTTAAAGTCAAAGGAAAGAAAAAAGCCAGGATTTACTGGAGCAAGGCTGCCGGTGCATCCGGTTATCAGATTTACAAATCATCACGTTCCGACCGCGGATTCAAACGCATCAAAACAGTAAAAAAATGTGAACTACTCGGCAATTGAATTACCGAGCATCTGGTTTATAGAACAGCCAATAAACTGCCTATAAGATCCAGGGTGCGTCCATAACACCAATACTGCTTTTATACAGCTACTTTTAATATGTATGGGATTTGTATCGCCATAGGATCAGGGGTAACTGCTTTCTTATGTTTTTTAAGAAATAGCCTTACAATGTTGAACGCACCAACACAATCAGCATTCCAAACTGCATCATTATCAGCGTACAAACCCCTTTTCACGCGGTTCGACTTGCAGGCATGACTTTTATCAACCGCCGGAGCAAGCGGGCTTGTCTGGCTTGAATAAGACTCGTTCTGTTTGAAAAAGCTTATGCCTTCGAGAGACAATTTGTACTCAAGCATAACGTA
>JAQXIX010000017.1 GCA_029008005.1 Bacillota bacterium
GAACATATCGAAACCATTGATCCTTCTGATATTCCTAGATTCAAGGAACTTGGTGTACTGGCATCATTGCAGGCCGAACACCTTCCTCTTGATTCTAACGAAAAGATTGTCAGAATGGGACCTGAAAGAGCACGTTGGCAGTGGCCGATAAAGTCTTTAATGGATGCAGGTGTTGATGTGGCTTTCGGGACAGACTATCCGATTGTTTACTACAATCAGTTTATAGGAATTCATGCATCCCTCACTCGCGAAAATTACGATGGAACTCCGTCAAATCAGGGTGTAAGTGATTGCGAGAAGATTACTTTAGCACAGGCTCTAAAGGCCAATACCGCAGGCGGAGCCGTGGCATACAATCGAGAAAACGAAATAGGTACGATTGAAGCCGGAAAATTTGCAGACATTATAGTTCTGGATAGACCTCTCTTCGGGCAGCCGGATCAGGCGGTTAAGGATGCTAAGGTTGTTCTTTCAATTATGGATGGCAACGTGATATATACAGCATAATCTACAGTCAATACAATTAATAGGCTCGTCTAAACCACAGGCGAGCCTATTAAATAAAGCTGATTGGTAATATGCAATAATTGAATAATGAGAGCAAGGAGTATTAGCTATGAAGCTTACAACTAAAGAACAGGAACGTGTACTTCTCTTCGGCGTTGCCGAAATATCGAGAAGAAGATGGAAAAGGGGCGTAAAGCTTAATTATATTGAGGCCTCGGCAATTATTATGGACGAATTACTGGAAAGAGGCCGTGCAGGTACAAATGACATAAGTGAACTGATAGAAATAGGTTCTCAGATTATCACTGCCGAGGACGTTATGGAAGGCACGGCAGCTCTAATGCCATGCATAATGTTCGAAGTGCAGTTTCCAGACGGAAACAAGCTGGTTACGGTTCACGACCCGATAAGGTTCGAAACAAAGGCCGAGGCTATCCCTGTTGAAGAACTGCTATCAATGAATTACTGACATCGTAAAGGAGCTTGATAAAATGACATATCAGATAGGTGAAATCATTTTCGCTGACGGTGAAATCGAAATAAACGGCGGCAGAGATACGATCAAATTAACTGTTGTTAACTCAGGTGACAGAACAATTCAGGTTTGCTCACATTACCATTTCTTTGAAGCAAACAATGCGCTGAAGTTTGACAGAAAGGCGGCATTTGGTTACAGACTTGACATTCCTGCCGGTTCAGCAATCAGATTTGAGCCGGGGGAAGAGAAGGAAGTGCAGCTTACAACCTTTGCGGGCGAAAGAAAACTGTACGGTTTTCAGGGCTGGACGATGGGATGCGTTGATGATCCTGAGGTTAGGAAAAAAGCTATTGTGAAAATGGAAGAAACACTGAAGGAGGGCTAAACAATGGCAGTAAAACTAACACATAAGGAATACTGTGAGCTTCACGGCCCTACAGCAGGCGATAAAATACATCTTGGAGATACGGGACTTATTGCAGAAATTGAGAAGGATTACTGTGCCGGTGCTTATGGGGATGAAATGACATGGGGAAGCGGGAAAACCGATAGAGACGGCATGGGCCAGAAGGCGGGAGATCCGGTAACGGGTACGGATGTTCTCGATGTTGTTGTTACATGTGCAACGATTATTGACCCGATGCTGGGCATAATTAAAGCAGATATCGGAATAAAAGATGGAATAATTGTCGGAATCGGTAAGTCGGGCAATCCGGATACAATGGATATTACACCGGGACTTGTCGTAGGTGTCGGAACAGAAGAAGTCTGTGCCGAGGGGTATATTGTTACTCCCGGTGGCATAGATGTTCATGTTCATTTCGAAAGCCCAGGACAGGCATGGGAAGCCCTGTCAAATGGTATTACAACCATGCTGGGAGGCGGTTCAGGAGCAAAGACCACAAGCGTTGAAACTCCCGGACCTGCTCATCTTAAGATGATGATAGCCGCTCATGAACAGGCACCTGTTAATGTGGGATTTATCGGCAGAGGAAATTCATCCCTGCCGGAAGCAATTGCGGAACAGGCTGAATGGGGCGCAATAGGAATGAAAATACATGAGGACTTCGCAGCAACGCCGGAGGTTATCAGAACATGCCTCGATGTTGCGGATGAGTATGATTTTCAGGTTCAGATACATACAGACACTCTTAATGAATCAGGGTTTGTAGAAGACACAATTGCTGCCTTTGGGGGAAGAACGATTCACACTTATCATTCAGAGGGAGCCGGTGGCGGACATGCCCCCGACCTGCTTAAGGTAGTAGGTGAACCTAATGTAATACCATCATCAACAAACTGCACGAATCCGTATACTGTCAACACAATTGCGGAACATCTTGACATGATAATGACCGTTCACGGACTTAATCCTAATCTTCCTGAAGATGTCGCTTTCGCCGGTTCGAGAATAAGAGGAGAGACTATCGCGGCTGAAGACATTCTTCATGACATGGGCGCAATATCCATCCATGGTTCGGACTCCCAGGGAATGGGCCGTGTCGGGGAGACAGTTCTAAGAACATGGCAGATGGCGTCAAAGATGAAGAAGCAGAGAGGACCACTTCCTGAGGAAACCGGTGATAACGATAATCAGAGAATTCTCAGATATATCGCTAAATATACTGTGAACGCTGCGAAAGTTTACGGTATCGACGAATATGTAGGCTCACTGGAACCGGGAAGACTGGCTGATTTCTGCCTGTGGGATCCCTGTTTCTTCGGAGCGAAGCCATGGATCTGTTTCAAATGCGGACAGAATGTGTACTCCGCTTCAGGAGACACAAATGCATGTATTGAAGTAGCGGAACCGATGCTTTTTAGACGGCAGTATGCCAGCTACGGTATCGACAACGGCCATCTAAATAAAGTGTTTGTGTGTAAGGCTGCAATTGATAATGGTATCGAGGAAAAACTTCCGCATTCAAAGGGCAAGTTCCTTCCTGTAAAAAATACGAGAAATCTTACAAAGGCAGATATGATAAGAAACAATTATCTTCCTGATATCAGGGTGGATTCGGAGACATATAAGGTATATGTTGACGGAGAACACATTACATGCGAACCGGTTGAAGAAGTATGTCTTTGTCAAAAATATTTCTTCAGATAGAAATTGAGGGATATATTAATGATTGTAGAACGAATTGTTGCTGACATAAGAGAACGTGAAAATGATACACGGCCTGTGGATCCGGTTTTTATGGATCATTACGATCTGATGAAACCGCATCAGAAAGTAGAAACTCAATCAGGGCGCGTATTTGCAATATCTCTGGAGCAGGGCGAAAGCCTTGCTCCGGGATCTGTCCTGTATGAAGATGAGGAAGTAATAATCGCAATTGAGCTGATACCCGAAGATGTATTGAAAATAAGTCCTAAGGGCAGCATTCAGTGGGGAAGAGCCGCATATAATATAGGAAACATGCATCAGGCGGCCTATATAAACGATGACTGCATACTGGTTGCTTATGATGCAATTCTCGAAGGTATAATGAAAAAGCTCGGTGTGACGTGTGAACGGGTGGAATGCAGGCTTGAAGGGATAAGAGCAGGTGTTACACAAACAGATACTCATCATCACGGAGAACTCCATCACCACAGACGTCACCATAATCACAGCGGAGAAAAGGGGTATGAATAAAAAAGAACTATACATTCTGATGCAGCTTAACGGAGGAACATTCCCCACAGGTGGATTCAGCCAGTCATGGGGGCTGGAGACATATGTTTCGGAAGGAACGGTTAGTAACAGCGAAACATTCGCTGAATTTCTGGAGACTTATCTTGATGCCGCTGTTGGGAAGTGTGAGGGTCCTGTTCTGCTTGAAGCCTACAGGATGACAGAAGTTGAGGATTTTAACGGACTGAAGGAACTTGAAGCGCTGTCAAATGCTTCTAAGGTTACAAAAGAAAGCCGACAAGCAGGCATAAGAATGGGCAAGGCGTTTTTGAGGCTTATGCAACCGATTATTAATTGCGACAAACTTGACGGAATCGCAGCCCTTTTCAGAGGCGGAGAGGTAAGCTATCCGGTAATTTACGGTGCAGTATGCTGTATATTGAACATGGATTCAGAGGAAGCCCTGAGAGCTTACGTTTACAGCGCTGCAAACACTCTGGTACAGAGTGGAATAAAACTTATTCCTCTGGGGAATACAGAAGCACAGCAGATTCTATTTAATTCCGCGGATTTGATGGAATCGGCAGTAGAGCTAAGTATGAAAACAGCAGTTGAAGATATTACTAATTTCTGCCCGGGAATGGATATTGCCAGTATAAAACATGAGATTCTGCCCGTTAGATTATATATGTCTTAGAGGAGCTTTGGTATGAGGAAACCAGTTAGAATAGGAGTCGGAGGTCCGGTAGGATCCGGGAAGACGGCTCTCATTGAGAAGTTGTGCAAGGCACTGCGAAATGAGTATGAAATCGGTGTTGTAACAAATGATATCTTTACTAAAGAGGATGCGTTGATTCTCACGAGAGCTGAGGCGCTTCCAGAAGAAAGAATAATAGGAGTTGAAACCGGCGGGTGTCCGCATACTGCCGTTCGTGAAGACATATCTATGAATCTTGATGCTATAGATATTCTTAATGAACGTTTTGACAATCTCGATATTATCTTTGTCGAAAGCGGCGGAGACAATCTGGCGGCAACATTCAGCCCTGAACTTGTTGATGGACTGATTTTTGTAATTGATGTAGGGGAGGGAGAGAAAATACCAAGAAAAGGCGGTCCCGGGATTACGAAATCTGACCTGCTTGTAATTAATAAAATCGATATTGCACGGTACGTTCATGCGAGTCTGGAAGTAATGAAGCGGGACACTCTTGCTCAGCGAGGAGATAAACCCTTTGTTTTTACCAATCTTTATGAAGGAGTGGGTCTGGATGACGTAATCAGATGGATAAAGGAAGATATGCTGTTTGAAGGGATTTAGTTTTCTATGGAAGAAATGAAAGCAAACGGAAAAATCTCCATCGTATTCAGACGAAGGAGCGATGGGAAGACATATATGGCGAAACAGTATTACAAGCTTCCTATGCAGGTTATGAAACCCCATTATTATGACAAGGATGGAACAGCTTTCGTATATTCACTGAATCCTGCAGGAGGAATTCTTCAACACGACAGACTACTTACCGAAATCGTAAGTGAGGCAGGTTCAGATGCTGTTTTCACAACACCGGGAAATAACAAGTTCTATAAAATGGATGAAGGATATGCCCGTGTTGTAAACAGACTCACTGTTAAGAGCGGAGGCGTACTGGAGTATCTGCCGGAGCACAATGTGCCTTTTGCAAAGGCCAAAGTTTTTCAGGAAAATGAATTCAGAGTCGAGAAGGGGGCGGTTCTCTTTGCTGCTGATATGGTTACATCAGGACGTGCGGCAAACGGTGAGGTATTTCAATATGACATTTATTCGTCGAAGACAAAGATATATGTCGATGGGGAACTGATTCTGTATGACAGCTGCAGAATGGAGCCTGCTTGTGAGAACCTGATGAAGCTGGGGCTTATGGACGGTCGTAAATCAAACGGTTCCATGTATGTGTACGCGGAAAACATCAATTCAGATTTAAAAGATAAGATTAATGCTTTGAGTTCGGAATCAGTTAAAATTGCAGCCGGATTCATTACTCCGGAGCTTATGGTCGTGAGATTTATCGGGGACAGTATTATGGATATGGTGAAGGCGACACAGAATGTATGGGACTGCTGCAGAAAAAGCATCCTGGGGAAACCTGCTGTCAGACTCAGAAAAGAGTTCCTGAGTATTGGATAAATTCAGATTTCCTTAAGAAGATGTAAATCTATGGAAAAACGAAATATTAAAAACGTTGAGCCGGTGCACATAGCACCGGCTCATCTTTTAGTTGACATATTCAGAATTAATTCCCAATTCCCAGAAGCTTGAATAACCAGCCAAGCAGGAAGGAGTCGCCGCACTTCGGGCTTGAGTCCAGAGCGTTTTCGGCTTTTGCTGTGGTATCAGCATCTGCTGCGCCGGAATCGGCAGGATCGTCATTAGCAGGAGCAACAACCGTAACAGTTACCTTTGAGGTGTTACTCAGTTCCTCACCGTCTGATATTGCGGCCATATTTGTCAGTTCATCTCCAACAGCAACGCCGGTGTCCACCTTTGCACGGTATGTGAAGGTGATGGACTGGCCTGTGTACAGAAATTCTTCTTTATCTCCATTTTGCGATTGGGTATACAGGGTAGCGTTCAGGGCTTTGGGCCCGAAGTGGGCTTCTGAGGCCAGGTCTTTGGTTCCTTCCCACTTAAGGCTGTCTTCAACATAGGTAAGACCATCCGGAAGAAGGTCGGTCACAAATTGATTTGCGGGCATTGCTTCATCAGGGGCGCCTGTAACGCTGACAGTGATGGTATAGCTTATCTCTCCGCCGGGAGCAACCGTGTCGGCGCTTGCAGTTTTAGTAATTTCCAATTTAGGCGCCAGAGCTTCCCCGTCAACTGCAAAGGCAAG
>JAQXIX010000018.1 GCA_029008005.1 Bacillota bacterium
ATCATCGGACAGACGGGAGCGAAGGATGTTAACAAGAGCAAATGCGTTAAGAACGTTGTTAAGATTGAAGTTACAGCATCTGAGCAGGTAAGCTGGAACCATTCCAGTTCAGAAGTATTCAAAACATACCTTAACGATGAAATAGCATTTAAGGTTGTAGACAGTAAGGAAAACGAGCTGACAAGCAAGACATACAAAATCTCAGAACTGGAAGCAATGACGGACATTATTTCTCAGGAAGAAATATATGCTACTGCCAGCAATAAATGGGAAGGATTGAATTTCTGGCAGCTCATCCAGAAGACCTTTAGTGATGTTCAGGGTATCGATAATCCTATTACTATTACTGTAGGCTCAAAGGACGGCTTCAGCGTAGATGCCGTCGAAAAGGTAGGACTTGACGGTCTGAAAAACGGAGTGAAGGACGGAGATAATTACGTTCCGGTTCTTTTGGCATATGCTGTTGACGGTTATCCGCTTGCTTCCGGAGGCAAGGGAGCCGGAGCTGTGATGGGTGACGGTTATGATTCTTCCATCGACAATAAGGGTGGTCCTATGCGACTGATGGTGCAGAATGCACAGGGCGCATGCATAATGGAAGTAACAAGTGTTACAGTTAAGGTCGGTAACGCAGACACACCTCAGGAAGCGGCAGACTTCACAGTGGCAAGCAACACCCTGGAAAATGCACAGACATATTCTGTTGCAACTCTCAAAGCGCTGGGACAGGAAGAAAAAGAATACACAATTAAGGGAACTGTCGAGAAGGTACGTGGAGTACCCCTTAATGATCTGCTTGGTTCTCTGGGAATCAGCGATGAAGAGGCAACATTCAGAATTGACGCCGGCGGATACGGCGGTGAAGGAACTTACTCTGACATTTCTCTGAAGGATGCAGCTGCTCAGAATTACTTCGTCGCATATGAAGAGTATGTTGACGGTGAATGGAAGGCAATTGATGACACATCAAAGACTCCAAACAGCAAGGTAAGAATCTACAGAAACTACCTGGCGGCTCATCCGGAAGCAGATCAGACCAAGTGGTACGATAAGTGCCAGTACATTTCGGGAATTACGGTTTCCGTACCTGAAAGAACAGTATTCAACGTATTCGAAGGAACTTCAAATGAAGGAGAACTTCCTCTTTCGGGAATCAGATGTGTATCCTTCGATAAAGACGGCAACATGTGGGTCGGAACTTACGGTGGAGGAATAGCGTACAAGGCCAAGGGTTCAGACAAGTTTGTAACATACAACACAGCTTCAGAACCGGCACTTAAGAGTGCTGTTGTGTCAGCAGTATATGCCGACAGCAAGGGCGGCGTATGGTTTACACAGAACGGCAGCTATTCAAACGGCAACGAAAACTTCGGAGTAGGATATCTGAAGGACGGGAACATAACTTATTACAGGGCATCCGACAATCCGGCAACGATTCCTAACGATTATGTTCAGGAAATTAAGGAAGACAAGAACGGAAACATCTGGTTCGGATCATTTGGAGGTCTCACAAAATACGATCCTGCAGCAGGAACATGGCAGACCTGGAGCAAGGCTGACGGATTCCCGGCAGAATCAATTGATAACATAGAATTTGACAAGAACGGCGGAATCTGGTGCGGATTCTATCCTGATACGGAAGATGCCGGAGGATCAAAACCGTTCATAGGCGGATTCGCTTACTTCAAGGATGGTAAGGTTGTTAAATCATATCAGTATGAATCAGCTCAGGACAGCAATACGTCCAATTACAGACTCGGTGATGTATGGGTAAGAGATATTGCCGTAGATTCCAAGGGCGGCGCATGGATTGTAGCATCAGGCTCTTACAACGGAATGAAGAACACCGGAGGAGTCGTATGGCATGTAAGTGAAGCCGGAGGCGAAGCAGTAAGATATACAGGCTTCGATCTCTTCGGAGAAGATGCGTTTACTGCAGATTCCGAACTTAGAATGGTTACTGTTGACCCGGACGGAGGACTCTGGTTCGGAACATCAAAGGATGGTATTTTCAGAGTCGACGATCCTACAATCATTGAAGGAAAGCTGACTGTTACAGATAAGTATTCGGCTGCGACATATTCATGGCCTGACGGATACAACAATATCTACAGTCTGGACTTCATGGGAGATACTTTATATGCCGGTTCTTCCAAGGGCCTTGCAAGTCATAAATTTGATTTCGAAAGCACGGCTGAGCAGGAACCTGCAGCAGATCCTGTTGGTGATGCGACAGCAGAATCAGCAGCTCTGACAATTACAGGTGATGCCCTTGCCAGAGACGGATACTTTACAATCAGAGGCATTAAAAACTTTGAGGGTATCAGTAAAGTAGATGCGACATTCCACACAAGGAACTCTTCGGGAACTGAAGCAGATATAACAGTACAGGGCGCAACGCTCGAAAACATCGTAAACGTGATGGGCCTTGCCAAGGGAGCCGAAATCGAGTCGGTAACAATGATTTCATCTGATGGCAGAGAGACGACGTATACAGCCGATCAGGCCTTCAAGGAAGACCTTCAGGGCAACAAGGCAATGTTCATCTGGACGGAAGGTGAAACTAAAGTACAGAAGGTATGCCGCGGTCAGATGACTGAAAATGAGGCGAACAAAAGCGCATGGGCAAAGGATGTAACTAAAATCATATTCAACAAAAAGGCAAATGTGGATGCGGTTCAGGATGTAGTGGATTCGATTACTTCACTGCCTGAGGTCGATAAGATTACAATCGACGATGCAGAAGCTATTACAGCTGCAAGAGATGCGTATGAGGCACTTTCCGATGCAGAGAAGAAAAATGTAACAAACCTCGAAAAACTTCAGATTGCAGAGAAGACTCTGGACGGAATCGTCAGAGACGAATATGTGAAGAAAGCCGAAAAGGCAGTCGATGAAATTGCTTATTCGGATTACAGCGCAGGAAATGCAGTTGCTCTGTGGCTTACAGTAAGCAGACTTGAAAGCAAAATCAAGAACGCAGAAACAGCAGCCGAAGCAGCAGAATTGTACAAAGAAATTGCCGAAGAGATTGCAGGTACGAAAACAGAAGCACAGGAAATGCAGGAAGCATTAAACGATTATCCGATTGAGATAACAGCTTCATCGGGCGCATCATCGATTAATCTTTCATGGAACAGAATTCCGAAGGCAGATTCGTACGTTGTTCTCAAGTCAAATACGGCATATGGTGCATTCACGAAGGTTAAGACTGTAACGGGAACATCTTACTCTGACGGTAAGGTTGAAGCAGAGAAAACATACTTCTACAAGATTGTACCGTGCACTAAGGTTAACGACGAATTCGTTTACGGAGAAGAATCCAAGGTATTCGCTAAGAAATACACTCTCGCAAAACCTTCAATCACTGTATCGGCAGGCAAGAAAAAAGCCACAGTGAAGTGGGGAAAAGTATTTGATGCAGATGGATATGTTGTTTACAGATCTGTCAGAAAATACTCAGGATTCAAGGCTGTCAAGACGATAAAGAAAGGATCGACAGTCAAGTATGTCAATAAACGTCTCAAGGCAAAGAAGAGATATTATTACAAGGTAAGGGCTTATGTTAACGTAGGAGGAAAGCGCGTATACAGCAGCTACTCCACTGTCAAGAGAGTAAGACCATACAGATAATCAGTTTTGCGGCATAATAGGCATAATATATGACAAACAGCAGTGTGAGCCGGCGAAAGCCGGCTCACATTGTTGAAACAGGCAAGATAATCTTATATAATAAATCGCGGAGGCTTTGCACATATGACCGTAGAAATCAGGAAAAAAAGAAGAAAGGGAAGGCTGATTAATGCAGCGTTTTTTCTTGTGCTCCTGATTTTGATTCTTATATGTCTTTGTATGGGTAAGTATTCAATTTCTCCGGCGGAGTGTATGAAAATCATTTTCGGTAAGATTTTCGGTATGTCACAGACATGGGACGGGATGGATGAAAATCTTCTTCTGGGAGTCAGGCTGCCGAGAACATTGGCGACGGTTATAGTCGGAGGGGCTCTTGCCCTTTCGGGAGCCGTATATCAGAGTGTCTTTAAGAATCCCCTGGTTTCACCTGATTTCCTCGGTGTTTCATCAGGTGCATGTGTCGGAGCGGCAGTTGCAATTTTAATGTCATTAAGTTCAATGCTGGTCCAGGTTTTTGCTTTTTTGGGTGGCATTCTGGCTGTAAGTCTGACAATCGCAATTCCTAAGATTTTGAGAAGCGATTCTCACGTCATGCTTGTTCTGGCGGGAATAATAGTTGGCGGAGCAATGTCGTCGATTCTGGGTTTTATAAAATATATCGCTGATCCCGAAACACAGCTTGCAGCAATTACATACTGGCAGCTGGGAAGCTTCGCATATGTAGACAACAAGGGAATTATAAGTATTCTGCCTCTCAGCATTATTGCCGCTGCAATAATAATTGCAATGTCATGGTGGATAAATGTTCTCTCCATGGGAGAACAGGAAGCCCGCAGTCTGGGAGCCGGAATTTCACTTCTTCGAGGCTTATGCATCGTGTGTTCAACCGTTTTGACTGCAGGAGCAGTCTGCATTTCGGGGACCATAGGATGGATAGGTCTGGTAATGCCTCATTTCGGGAGAATGATGGTAGGTTCCGATAACAGGGTGCTTTTGCCGGCATGCTGCTTTATCGGTGGGATTTTTATGCTGGCGGTAGATACGATTACCAGAATAATCGGACCGGCAGAAATGCCGGTGAGCATTCTGACGGGAATAATCGGAGCTCCGTTTTTCGCATGGCTGCTGTACAGGCAGAGAATGAATCTGCGATAAAATGAGGGAGGTAAAATGACTGCGATATATGAAGTCAGGAACTTAATATTTTCATATCCCTCAGACAAGCAAAAGATTCTAAATGGGGCGTCACTGAGTCTTAATAAAGGCCGGGTGCTGTGTATTCTGGGACCGAACGGTGCAGGGAAGACAACATTGCTTAACTGCATGGCGGGACTGTTGAGACCTGAAGCGGGAACCATTAATCTATGCGGCAGGGATTTGGCGGAAATGAAGGAGAAGGAAATTGCCCGCCTTGTGGGTTTCGTTCCGCAGCTTCACACACCTTCCTTCGATTACAGTGCACTTGATTTCGTCCTGCTTGGAAGAGCGCCGAGAACAGGAACGTTCAGCAGGCCATCAATAGAAGAAGAGGAACGCTGTCTGTCCGTGCTGAAAAGCATGGGACTGGAATATCTGGCAGGGAAATCCTATCTGAACATAAGCGGAGGTGAGAGGCAGCAGCTCCTTATTGCCAGAGCAATAGTTCAGGAGCCGGAGGCAGTGCTCTTCGATGAGCCCACGGCACATCTCGACTACGGGAATCAGCATAGAGTATTAAAGCGAATAAGGCAAATGGCAGAAGAGGGGTTTTCAGTAGTCATGACAACACATAATCCCGACCATGCGCTGCTGCTGGGAGGTGAAGCAGCAGTAGTCAGCCGCGACGGCACTGTTATACAGGGCAGCTGTGATGAAATCATAACAGAGGAAAATCTCAGGGAAGTTTACGGAATAGATTTGAAGTTAATGTATATTGAAGAACTGGGGAGGAAAGCATGTCTCGTTCCCGAACTCTAAAAATAATTGCGCTGATTGCAGCTTTTGCAATGGCTTTAACATGCATTACGGGCTGCGGCGGAAACGATGATACCGCAAAGGCTCAGGACGCCGGAAAAGTCCTGTCGGAAACAGAAACGGAACTTACAATTGTAGATCAGGCAGGACGGGAGGTCACGGTAAAGAAAGACCCGAAGAGCATAGCGCTGTGTTACCGTGTCGTGATTAGGTTCCTTTTGAGTCTCGACCAGGGAGACAAGATAACAGGTATCGGTAAATGCGAACCATTCCTTCTGGAATTGCAGCCGTCACTGAAAGATTGTACTGATGTAGGACAGGGAGTTGCCGATATCGAGGCACTGGCAGAACTTCAGCCGGATCTGTTCTTTCATAAAGCCGGAGATGTTGAAACCCTTGAGGCTGTTGAAAAAATCGGCATACCTGCAATAGGAATTGAAATTGAAACGCCGGACGACATGATTAAGGCTCTCGAGATAATGGGGAAGGTCTGCGGGGCAGAAAAAAAGGCGAAAAGGCTGATAAAACAGTACAACGATAGTCTGGATAAAGTCAGCAGCCTTGTTTCCGGAATTCCGGAGAAAGAAAGAAAAACAGCGATTGTAATGGGGACATCAATAGGCAAGGTTGCCGACGGAACAATGCTTCAGGGAGAAATGCTTGAGAGAGCAGGCGCGATAAACTGTGCGGCAGACCTTGAGGCAACGGAACTGTGGCCGACAGCCGGAACGGAGCAGATTTTTCAGTGGAATCCGGAATACATTTTCATTACGGGCAGCGAAAGTGCGGTTTACAGTGCCGATGATATATATAACAGCAAAGCCTGGTCGGAAATAGAAGCGGTTAAGAACAAAAATGTATATGTAATGCCGGCGGAGAAAGATTCATGGGAATTTCCGGGTACCGTAAGCGCCCTGGGAATCGAATATATGATTCGTACAATGTATCCTGAGCTGCTGGATGATGAACAGCTGGAAAAGGATGTAAAAGCTTTTTATGAGCTGTCGTACGGCAGAGTCTTTGACAGAGATACACTG
Source organism: Bacillota bacterium (assembly GCA_029008005.1). Lineage (GTDB taxonomy): Bacteria > Bacillota > Clostridia > Peptostreptococcales > Anaerovoracaceae > Lentihominibacter. The sequence continues at coordinate 6,624 of JAQXIX010000018.1, forward strand.
GGATATTAAAAGAGATACAGATGAGAAAAAAAGAATTAAAAAAGAGAATACTAGCAGCAGTGTGTGTGACTGCTCTTGCCCTGATGCAGGCATTTATTATCGCGCCGGCAGCGGGACAGAGTGATGTTCATGGGGCGTCACCGGCAGGCACTGATCTCGAGGTGAGAGTCCAGTACTACGGAGAGCGGGGAGATAAGCTGAGAGTCAAGGAAACCTTTTCGAGAAGCCAGCTGGCATCCATGGGGTCATCTACGTACTATTATTCCAATATAACAAGAATCGGCGGCATCATGACCATGGCGGCCAGAGGACCGAAGGTTACAACCATTCTGGAGAAAGCCGGAATTGATCTGGGTTCTGTTCAGAACATAACTTTCTCTACGGATGACGGATATACGAGAAACTTTTCTGTAGGAACTCACCTTACAAGCACCAGATACTATTATCCGAACCTTTCGGCTCTTTCGGAACAGACAGACAGAGAAACAGTGATTGTACAGGAGGGAGCTCTTGAGGGCGCTAAAACCGTACCGGCCATATTAGCACTGGAATTCGGAGAAAGTAAAACAGCCGGAACAGATCCCTCATCACTGTCAATGAGCCAGAGCAGAACATACAGATTCTGCATAGGACAAACGAAGCTTACGGAAGGATCGGAGACGCGACCGGGCTATGACGGCGGCGATGTGACGTCCATGGATTCCTGCCACAGCATTAACGGAATCGACGTTACACTTTCCGGTTCACCGTCTGTTACGGAAATAAAGCTTGATATCGGAGACGGCAAGCTTAAGGTGGGAAGCAAGAAGAAGGTATCGGCAACAATAATTGCCGATGGTTTCATAGAGGATTACTATGATGCAAGTGATCTGACATGGAAGAGCAGTGACACATCAATTGCTACGGTAGATAAAAACGGAAACGTTACAATAAAGAAAAAAGGCGCGGTTACTATTACTGCGACAGCGCCAAACGGAGTATCTGCCAGTATTACAATAAACGGGAAAACCGATGGAAATAGCAACAACGGAGGAGCGTCAAAGGCTTCTGCCGGAAAAAAATCGGCAAATCAGAAAACTGTAACTGTTGAAGCAAAGGCTGTTTCCGCGAGAGTAGTAACACTGGGAGATGAAATAGTGCCGGAGACAAGTATGGTTGACAGAGAGAGAACAGAAAACATGGCATCGGACGCGACTGCCCTTGATGAAGGCGAACAGTTCAGTAAAGGTGCTGCAGCAGGAACGGCAGGAACACTGGCTGCGGCCTTTGCGGCAGGAGCGGTAATAAGAATAAGAAAATACAGGATAGACAGGTAGAAAGGGGAAAAAATTGGTTTCAGAATTTTTCAAAGACGCTTTAAGAGCAGTAAGCAGCGGATTGCAGATTCCGACGATTATCATTCTGATATTACTCATCATAATCGCAGTATTAATGCTGGGAAGTGTAATAGCAGAATATTTCAGTGAGAGGAAGGCTCTGAAGGAAAGCATCCCGGGGCTGATAGATCGCCTTCAGGGTAAAAACATGAGCGAGATGAAAACCGTTATTTTCAGCAGTGAGCTTCTGAAGCGCCAGAAAAAAGCAGCAGAAACACTGATCGACAGAATCGCTTACCCTGACAACACCAGAGAAGCTCTGGCGAGACAACTGCTCGCAGATGAAGAAAGCAGATATAACAAAATTACGAAGCTGACAGATGTTATTGCCAGAACGGCACCGATGTTCGGATTGATGGGAACGCTGATTCCGCTGGGACCGGGACTTATCGCTTTAGGTCAGGGCGATACGAAAACTCTGTCGGATTCACTGCTGATTGCCTTTGATACTACAGTTGCAGGTCTTATCAGCGGTGCTGTTTCATACGTTATTTCAGGCGTGAGAAAGAGCTGGTACGAGCAGTACATGATTGGTCTGGAGACAATATTCGAAGCTGTTCTGGAGGAACAGTCAAGAGAGAGAAAATTAATGTATCGAAAAATGCAGCAGAAGAAGGAAAGCGCCAAGGACAGAGGGTAAGAATATGAGATTAACCGGGAAGAGGGGAAGACTCCGGGTAGAACGAAGCAAAGAAGATTTCAGCCCGATGGAAGGTGTAGGAAACATGGCAGACGCAATGCTTGTGTTTGCCTGTGGAATTCTGCTCGCTCTGATAATGAGCTGGAATATTGATGTGTCAGACCGGGGCGAAATAACGAAATCCCCTGAAACGAAATATGAAGTCCAGGGTATGGAAGACGGACAGGTAGAAGAAGTTGATACGAACAAAAACCTTGAAGAAATGGGCAAGGTTTACAAAGATTCCGAAACAGGGAAGTATTACGTAGTCGAAGAATAATTACTGTGCAGCGTTAATGCGGGGCAGACGCCTGAGAATGAGAAACGACAGAATGCCGATCAGGAAACCGCTGACAACTCCGGAAATTACCAGCACAGGGAAATAGGCAAAGACACGGATGTTTCCTACGAGGATGGATGCGACAATTATCTGCCCGAGATTGTGCATAACTCCCCCTGCAATGGATACACCTGTTGCAGAGAACAGATCTGTGCGTTTGAGAAGTACCATAACAGCGAGGCTCAGCATGCCTCCCGCAAGTGAATATATTATTCCGAAAACCCCGCTGAAGAGGAACCCGGCAATGAAGATGCGGACTGCGTTTATAACCAGAGCATATTTGCCGTTAAGGTAATAAAGTGCAACGATTATTACGAGGTTGGCTATTCCGAGTTTGACTCCGGGCACACCGAAATTAAAAGGAATAAGCACTTCAATGTATGAGAAAATAAGCGCAACGGAAGCCATAAGCCCTGCTGCGGCAATGGATTTTGCTGAGTTAAGGGGGCCGGCTCTATCTGGAGATTGAGTCATATTCTTTTTCACCTCCGTTTATTTCGAGAACCAGTTTATTGGGAAGGCAGACGATTGTCTCGCCGCTTACGGATATTTCATGGCTATGTACACAGTCTTGGCCTGTGCAGTCGGAATCTTCCACATATGCGGAACCGTCACGGATGGAAACGGAATTAAAATGTCCGTCATCTCCCTCGACTCTGATGGTACGATCTTCCAGAAGAGAATAGGTGCCGAAGAGTTCTCCGTGGGACGTGATGACAAGCTCTTTCCCGGGATCGTCTCCGAAGGAAAGTAAGTATGATGCTGCCAGACCGGCAATAATGAGGGCGGCAGCTAAAATCAAATCGGCTTTTTTTATCATAAATACATCAAATGCAAAATCCGGAGGATTTAATGCCAAAAAAATTTTCTTTAGTAAAAATCAGCAGAATTATTGTTATTGCAGTGATTTTTTCTGTATTGATTATACCACAGACCGGGTGCGGGAACAAAGAACCGATAACAGGCAGTGATGAGTATCTGGATACTCGCTGTGAAATAACGGTATACGGTTTTGACAGCAGTGAGGCGGAGGAAATAATTACAGGTGGATTCAGTGTTATTTCCAATTTGGAAGGAGTTCTGAGCAAAACCGTTAAAGGCAGCGATGTTGACAGAATAAACTCTGCGTCAGGAGAAAAAATCAGTGTTTCCGAAGACGCAGCCGAAACAATTTCAACAGGACTTGAAATAGGAGCTTTATCAGGAGGAAATTTTGATATTACCATCGGGCGATTCACCGATTTATGGGATTTTAAGTCCGAAAGCCCGGAAGTCCCCTCGGAGGAATTACTTCGCGAGGCGGCAGGAACAGTTGATTACAGGCAGGTTCAGCTGAAGGGCACAGAAGTATCCCTGAAGAGAGACGGCGCGAAAATGGATCTCGGAGGGATTGCCAAGGGATATATCGCAGACAGAGTTGCGGAATATCTGGAGGAACAAGGTGTTGAGAGTGCAATAATAAACCTGGGCGGAAACGTAGTTGCAATAGGAACAAAGGGAGACGGCGAAGATTTCGTCATAGGAATCGAAAGACCGTACAGTGACAGGACGGAAATAATCGGATCCCTTTCCGTAAGTGATAAAACAGTTGTTACATCAGGAATATATGAACGAAAATTCGAAAAGAACGGAGTTCTGTATCACCATATTATCGATCCGTCAACGGGAATGCCTGTGAAGACAGATCTGGAGTCAGTGACTATTGTTGCCGACAAGGGGAATTCTGGATTTTGTGACGGACTTTCCACCGCATGCCTTATGGCAGGAACCGACGGGGCTTTGAACATGATTAAGAAGCTGCAGACGAAATATCCGGAGAAGCACATAGAAGCCCTGTTTGTCGACGCAGATGACAATATTACGAAAACAAAGGGCATGAAAATAAATCCTGTGGAGTGATAGATTATGAAAAAAGCAATGAAAATATTAAAAATTTCCGCAGTCATTTCAATGATTGCCTGCTGCCTTTGCATGGGTGGATGCGGCACTGACGATATAGATATAAGCGGCTACGCTGACAGAGAAATAGTGTTGAGCGGTATAGGAGAAGAAGATATCGCAGTCACCATTGAGGAACTGAAATCTATGGAATGCAAGACGCTTAAAACCCATAGTACCAGTGATAAAATCGGTGACGTGAGAGCAACAGGCGTTGAGATGGGAACTTTGCTTGAGAAGTATAATCTGACCAAGGAAGATGTGAAAAGCATAAGGTTCAGCGGCGCAGACGGATACGATGTACCCATGACAAATGATTACATAACAGAGCATGAAATATATCTGGCTTTCGGAATTGACGGTGAACCGCTGGAAGAGGATTCGATACCGTGCAGAGTTATTATTCCCGAGTCCGATTCAGCCTACTGGATAAGAATGGTTACCGGAATTGAGTTTAAATTATGAGAATTGCGGACGGCAGGATTGACATGGTTTCAATCGATAAGGTATAATCTAACAGAATAACGGAAATTATTGAATATCAACTCCGATTTTCATTTGACACAAGTTGCCGGTGAAAACGTTAGGGTAAGAAGAGCGATTTTCTTGCCTGCCATTGTGCAAAGGAGGCCGCCTTAAGGAAGGTTGGTTTGCTTTGCTGTTTTTTTTGTAAAAAATATTGATCATAATATGAAAGGAAACAAACAAATGAAAAGACTGAAATTCAAGAAAGAACTTTGTATTGGATGCCAGCTTTGCTCTCAGGTTTGTTCTGCCTACAAGGAAGGAGAATACGTTCCGTCAAAGGCAAGAATCTTCATCGAAACATATTACGAAAGAGGAGAGCTTAAGTATGATGACAGCTACTGCATTCTCTGCGGTAAATGCGCGAAGGCATGTCCTGTCGATGCAATTAAACTGGGAGAATACATTGAAGTGGATGCCGAAAAGTGCATTGGCTGCGGACTTTGCGCAGATGAATGCCCTAAGCACGTTGTAAGACTCAGAGATGATATCGCGTACATCTGTGACACATGTAAGGGAGAGCCGAACTGTGTCAAGACCTGTCCGCATAACGCACTGACATTTAAATAAGGGAGGAGGACAGTCATGAACGCAAAAGTATTAAAGGATAAATATGCACAGCAGGCTGCCGATCCGAAGCAGACTGTAATGAGCGCTTACCAGAACGCAGTTCTGAGAATTAACCTCACTAAGAAGGAAGCAACAATTGAACCTCTTAGAATGGACTTTGCAGAGAAGTATGTAGGTTCCAAGGGTCTGGTAATCAGATATATGTATGAAGAACTGAAACCGGGAATCGATGCTCTCGGTCCTGAAAACAACCTGTATCTGACAACAGGTCCTATGTCCGGAACTCCGATTCCGTGTTCAGGTAAGCTGTCGGTAGCAGCTAAGTCACCTGCAACAGGAACAATGAATGACTGCTCAATCGGTGGTCACGCAGGAATCAGAGTAAAGTTTGCCGGATATGACATGATTGTATTCGAAGGACAGCTGTCAGAACCGGGATATGTTGTTATTGATGACGACAGAGTAGAATTTCTCAGCGCTAAGAAATACTGGGGACTCGGATCACATGAAGCGGAAGCTATGCTGATTGACCAGTACGGAAGAGAATTTTCATGTCTTTCAATCGGACCTGCAGGTGAAAACCTTTCAAATATGGCATGCATCAACTCAGACTATTACAGACAGGCCGGCCGTGGCGGTATCGGTGCAGTAATGGGTTCGAAGAAGATGAAGGCTATCATGATCAGAGGAACAAAGGGCGTTAAGGTTCCTAACATCAAGGAAACTACAGACAGAATCCTTGAGATCCTCCATGAAAGCTGCCTGGACGAAGAAAACGAATTCGTATTCGATGTTGGTACTTACGCATTCCTGGAAGGATGTCAGGAAGGCGGAATCATGCCGTACAAGAACTTCTCGGATACAACAGATTCAGAATGGGAAAAGTACAATGATTCAGCAGTACTGCCATACAGAGAAGGCAAGAGAGGCTGCGGAAGCTGCGGTCTCGGATGCGGTAACTTCATCAAGATGGGAGATGCTATCTGCGAAGGTCCTGAGTATGAAACAACTGCAGTAGCAGGACCGAATGCGGGAAATACAGACCCTGCCAAGATTGTTAAGTTCAACCAGGTTTGTGATAACATGGGTGTTGATACAATCTCAACAGGGGACACTCTCGTATGGGCAATGGAAATGACAGAAACAGGTCGCTATGATTTCGGAATTCACTGGGGCGAAACAGACAAGATGTGTGAATACGTTGAAAGACTGGCGAGAAGAGAAGAAGGAATCTTCACAGACCTGGCAAACGGCGTTAAGTATGCAGCCGAAAAGTACGGCGGCTTCGATATAGCAAAGCAGGTTAAGGGACTTGAGTATCCTCAGTATGAACCACGTGGCTCATGGGGAATGGCAATGTCATATGCAGTATCAGACAGAGGTGCATGTCACATGAGAGCCTATGCTCCTAACGAAGAAGTATTCGCAGCATCAGTTCCTCCGTACACACCGGAAGGCAAGGGTCAGGTTGTATATAACCTTGGCGAGTTCAACGCAATCAAGTTCAGCTGCTGCCTCTGCGACCTTTGGGGAACAGTTGACTATGCAATCATGGCAGAACTTCTGACTCTGATTACAGGCAAGGAATGGACAGAGGACGACATGGCAACTGTAGGAAGAAGAGTTCTCAACATCGGCAGAGCATTCAACCAGAGAGAAGGCTTCGACAGAAGACACGATACAGTTCCTGAAAGAGTTGTAAGAGACAAGCTGTCAAACGGTCCTGCAGCAGGACAGGTAATTCCGCCTGAAGCATTTGAAGACATGCTGGATCAGTACTATGAAGTTATGGGATGGAACAAGGATGGTACACTGCCATACGAATTAATCAGAACACTTCTGTAATATACTGATAGAATTCAATAAATGATGTATAATAGAGTGGCAAGGGAATAACCCCTGCCACTTTATTTATTGGGAAAAATGGAATTTTGAAAGGAAAAAATATGAAAATTACACTGGCTATGCGCGGTACAATGAAAAAGAAATACGGCGACGAAGAAAGAATACTTGAACTTCCTGAGGGCAGCACATGTCATGATGCCCTGATGAGCCTCGGAATAGATTACAGAAACAACAAGACCCTTGGCTTCGTATCGGTTAATAAAATGAGAGTGGATATACACACAGAGCTCCATGAAGGAGATTATCTGAAGGCATTCAGCAAGGTATACGGCGGCTGATAACCGGGGAGACTGTAATGAAAAGAAGATACGAAAGAAACATCGGGACAATTACCGAAATGGAGCAGCAGCTTCTGGCAGGCAAATCCGTTTGTGTTGTAGGCTGCGGAGGCCTGGGAGGCGGAGTCATCGAGGGCCTTGTTCGAATGGGCGTGGGCAGGCTGACAGTAATAGACGGAGATGTTTTCGATGAAACCAATCTCAACCGTCAGGTGCTGTCGAATCAGGACAATCTGGGTCATGCAAAGGCAGTAGAAGCAAGACTACAGATGAAGGTTATTAATTCCGATGTTCAGGTGGATTCGATTCAGGCGCTGCTTGATTCGGATAATGCGAGAGGCTTAATATACGGTCATGACGCAGTAGTAGATGCACTTGACAATATTGAAGCGAGACTGGAGCTGGAATTTGCCTGCGAAGAGGAAAAACTCCCTCTGATTCACGGAGCCATCGGAGGATGGAACGGGCAGGTAGCAGTTGTTATGCCGGGTATGAGGCTTTTGCACGATATATATGATGTTGAAGAGGCAGAAGAGGGCGAACCTGAGAAACCGACTAATCCGGCTTTCACACCGGCAGTTGTTTCGGCAATTCAGGTAGTGGAGACAGTGAAGGTTCTGCTGGGGAGAGAAGAGACCCTGGCAGGCAGACTGCTGACAATCGACCTGCTGAATCAGGAATACGAGATAATTGAGTTTTAAACATGAGTGCACAGGCACGGGAGGATTATATGGCACACGCTGACAGAGAGATGGGATACGATATCGAAGTGAAGATAGGCGACAAGGAGATGTCGATGCTGCCCT
>JAQXIX010000019.1 GCA_029008005.1 Bacillota bacterium
CACTGCTGCAGATACACATGCAGTTCCATGATGCACAAAGCCGAAATTCGCGAAACCATTCGAAAAAAGATTCTTGGACACTCACAAGACTTGATAAACGACACTTATACGCAGCTTGATATTGATGAGATCGTAAACGCCATAAATCTTATTTAAGAGTTGCGAATCAAAAAAAGAGATGCATCCTATTTTCATAGAATACATCTCTGAATTACATAGTCACATCTGCAGCGGTTTGTTAGTAACATGTTAGTAATGTGTTAGTAACGAACCGGAAATCTGCAATTTTCATAACTATCCAATCTGTCAGAAACCCGCTAATTTCAAGGTTTCCGTTGTCCTCAGCAGTTCTGAGATTATCTCTTTGGTAATCGAGATTAACGTTTTGAGAACTGGCTTGCTCTTCGAGCTTTCTTGAGTCCGTACTTCTTTCTTTCCTTCATACGGGAGTCTCTTGTCAGGAAACCTGCTGCCTTGAGTGCCGGTCTGTACGCTTCTCTGTCTGCTTCACAGAGAGCTCTTGAAATACCGTGTCTCAGAGCTCCGGCCTGTCCTGTGTATCCGCCGCCTGTAATTGTAGCGATTACATCGAACTTGCCTTCGCAGCCTGCGATCTCAAAAGGTCTCTTAGCTTCTCTTCTTACGATATCCAGTGAGAAATACTCGTCGAGAGGCTTCTTGTTTACTGTGATATTACCTGAGCCAGGGATTAATCTAACTCTAGCAACTGATGATTTTCTTCTACCTGTTCCGTAGTACTGTACTTTTGCCATCGTTTAATTCCTCCCTTCCACTAAATATCCAGAACTTCCGGCTTCTGAGCTGCGTGCTCGTGCTCCGGTCCTGCGTAAACCTTTAACTTCTTGTACATCTGTCTTCCAAGCTTGCCGTTAGGCATCATTCCCTTAACAGCGTGTCTTACAACTTCTGTAGGGTGCTTTTCCATCATCTGTTCGAAGGTCATTTCTCTAAGACCGCCCGGATATCCGGTATGTCTCTTGTAGATCTTCTCTTTTCTCTTCTTGCCTGTTACAGCAACCTTCTCTGCGTTAACAACGATTACGTAGTCTCCACAGTCAACATGCGGTGTGTAAGTCGGCTTGTTTTTTCCTCTGAGGATAGCGGCAATCTGTGATGCCATTCTTCCCAGGTTCTTGCCGTCAGCGTCGATAACGTACCACTTACGTTCAACTTCTGCCGGTTTTGCGATAAATGAACTCATCTGTTCTTCCTTTCTACCTACTCGATTGGTTTGCCCAACGGTTTCGGCTTTGCCTACTGGGTTTTCGCAAAGGCCAAACAGCCCATGCAAAAGCTTTTTCGGCTGACAAAATTAACTTCTGCCGTGCTCGCTTACGGATTTCTCCTGCTCGCACGAAAAATGATGTCACTCGCGCGACACAAAGCTATTCTATACTAAAACACATAGCGTGTCAAAGCTTTTCGCTATTTTTTAAGCTCTACGAGAATCTTCTTTTTCTTGCCTTTCTCAACGAGGACTTTACCTCCGTCGAAGGTAGCTTCGCTTATTGCCATCTTCTTGTCGGTAACCTTTTCGCCGTTGATTTTAAGGCCGCCCTGTTCAATCGTCATAAAGCCTTCTCTGTTGCTTGGAACAAGACCCAATTCCTTTATAAAGGCTACAACACCGAGGCTGTCCGAAACATTTCCGTCCTTGTCGGTACTTGTAAGCTTATCTGCAGAAAACTCAACAACCGGGAGATTGTCCATTCCTGCTCCGCCTCCGCCAAAAGCAGCGCGTGCAGCTTCCTGAGCCTTTGCGGCTTCCTCTTCACCGTGAACCAGCTTTGTAACTTCGAATGCCAGAACTTCTTTTGCCTTGTTGATTTCCTGACCTTCAAGGGCTGAAAGTCTGTTTACCTCCGACATCGGAAGGAACGTGAGCATTCTGAGGCACTTGTTCACATCAGCATCTCCCACATTTCTCCAATACTGATAAAACTCGAACGGTGATGTCTTCTCTGCGTTGAGCCAGAGAGCACCCTTCTGAGTTTTACCCATCTTCTTACCTTCGCTGTTGGTGAGAAGAGAGAATGTCATGCCGTATACTTCTTTGCCCGTAACCTTTCTTGTCAGGTCGACTCCACCGATAATGTTCGACCACTGGTCATTTCCTCCGAACTCGATCTTCACGTCAAAGTCTCTTGCCATTACCATGAAGTCGTAGCTCTGCATAAGCATGTAGTTCAGTTCGAACATTGTGAGTCCGCCTTCTCTGTCCATTCTCTGCTTGAAGCACTCTGCTCTGAGCATAGTGTTAACATTAAAAAGCGAACCGATTTCTCTCAGGAAATCAATGTAGTTAAGCGGTCTCAGCCAACGAGCGTTGTTAACTGCCACAGCTTTACCCGGATCCGGAGTTTTCGTTTCGTGTCCCGGAGTATAAACGCCCTCGTTTCCGACGTATTCCCACTCATCATCAAAATCCAGGAACTGGTCAAAGAGCTTCTTGAACTGTTCGCAGTTATGTTCGATTGTTTCTACAGTCATTATCTGGCGCATATCCGTTCTTCCTGACGGATCGCCTACCATACCTGTTCCTCCGCCGATAAGAACTACCGGCGTATGACCGAACTTCTGCATATACATCATGATAATAACCTGCATGAAGTGGCCTACATGAAGGCAGTCTGCAGTCGGGTCGAATCCGATATAGAACTTCACCTTCTCGTTCTGGAGAAGTTCTCTCACCTTTTCCTCATCAGTTGACTGCTCTATGAATCCGCGCTCTTTGAGCACGTCATACACATTATCATGTTCGCTTACATTATCAGGTATAAAGTCAAATTTCATCAGGTTCCTCCTACTTGGTACCAAAAATTCTGTCGCCTGCGTCTCCAAGACCCGGAACGATATATGCGTTTTCGTTCAGGCACTCGTCCTTAGCTGCAATGTAGATGTCTACATCCGGATGCTTTTCCTGGAGAACAGCAATTCCTTCAGGTGCTGCTATGAGGCACATGAATACGATATCCTTGCCGCCTCTCTCTTTAACGAAATCTATTGCTGCCACAGCGCTTCCGCCTGTTGCGAGCATAGGGTCAGTTATGAATATTCTTCTCTTATCAATGTCTTCAGGCATTTTGCAGTAGTATTCGTGTGGTTCATGAGTTACAGGGTCTCTGTAAAGACCGATATGACCCACTTTAGCGTTCGGAATAACTTCGAGAACGCCGTCAACCATTCCCAGACCTGCTCTGAGAATAGGAACAACTGCCACGTCTGCTCCGCTTAAAGTTTTAACGGTAGTCTCGCAGATAGGAGTTTCGATAACCTTGTCCTCCAGCTTCAGGTCTCTTGCTGATTCGAATGTCATGAGCATCGCGATTTCTTTAACCAGCTGTCTGAAATCCTTAGTTGTCGTTTCCTTGTCGCGAATCATTCCAACCTTGTGCTGAATCAACGGATGATCAAATACATATACGTTACTCATTTCTGTCCTGCCTTTCTTAATATATCAACTACATATTATCCAACATGTCGGTGCGGCGCTGGTGTCTTCCGCCTTCGAATTCAGTATCGAGCCATGCAGCCGTAATTTCCACAGCCAGCTTTTCCTCTGTTGTTCTGCCGCCCAGCGCTAGCATATTGGCATTGTTGTGCTTCCTTGTAAGCTCCGCCATCTCTACGCTGGTGCAAAGGCCACATCTTATGCCTTTAACTTTATTAGCCGCTATGGAAATGCCTATTCCTGTACCGCATATAACGATTCCTCTGTCCGCCTTGCCTGATGCAACGGCTTCAGCACACGCCTTCCCATAGACAGGATAATCTACCGATTCTTCACTGTTTGTACCAAGATCGACGATTTTCACATCTTCTCTTTCTCTGAGATATTCTTTTATCTTTTCTTTAAGGGCGAATCCGCCGTGATCACTGGCTATTGCTATTAACATATTCTCTCCTTTACTGAACTCTTACTATATTGTAACCTGCCGATTTAAGCATTCTGTTCATTACGGCGAATCCCACTCCGTCTGTATCGCTCAGGGCTCCTGCCAGAATCAGATCCACACCTTCTTTGTCAAGGTCACGCAGACGGGCGAAAAAGTCATGTGCAGCTTCAATGAAAGCTTTCTCTTCAAAAAGGATTACGCCTACATTATTGCCAAGCCTCTCATTAAGACCTTTAAGTCTCTCGATTTCGGCCTTAACTCTGGCTCTTTCTCCCTCAACGACTATCATTTCCGCCTTCGGTGCATAGTGCTTGTATTTCATTCCCGGGGACTTAGGTTTGTAATCACCGTCAATTCCGCCGTTTTTCCCTGTTATTGCCTTGTCGTATTCCACCTTCTTGCCCAGTGCCGCTTCAAGGTTTTCTGCAGTAATGATTCCCGGTCTCAGAATCGTCGGCACATCTCCTGTCATATCAACAACCGTCGACTCTATTCCGACTCTACAGTCCTCACCCTGAATAATCGCATCGACTTTACCGTCAAGATCCTCGATTACATCTACAGCTCTCGTAGGACTCGGGCTTCCGCTTAAATTCGCACTCGGTGCCGCTACAGGACAAAGTGCTGTCGAAATAAGCTCCAGTGCCGTTTCATTGTCAGGCATTCTTACTGCTACTGTATCAAGACCGCCTGTCGTTCTGTCCGGAACCTCAGGTCTTTTTTTAACAACCAGTGTCAGAGGACCCGGCCAGAAATTTTCGATGAGAGTAACGATATCCGGACTCAGTCGTCTTGTAAGCTGTCCTATATCGCTGGCACGGGAAATATGCACAATCATAGGATTGTCGCTTGGTCTTCCCTTCGCTTCATAAACAGCAGCTACCGCCTTCTCGTCAAAAGCATTTGCACCCAGTCCGTAAACAGTCTCAGTCGGGAATGCGACAAGACCGCCGTCTCTGAGAATACGTGCTGCCTTTTCAATATCTTCCTTTGTGTTTTTGAGAATCTTTGTTTTCATTGTTTTTACCGCTATATTAAAGTTCACTCTAGAAATTTTTCATTTTTTCCGCCTGGTCGTTAGTAATAAGTCCGTCAACAATCTCATCAATGTCACCGTCCAGGAAATTGTCCAGCTTGTAGAGAGTCAGTCCTATTCTGTGATCCGAAACTCTTCCCTGCGGGAAGTTGTATGTTCTTATTCTCTCACTTCTGTCTCCGGAACCTACCTGACTCTTTCTCTGTCCTGCGATTTCCTCCTGCTGCTTCTGCATCTCCAGGTCGTAAAGTCTCGCCTTGAGGACTTTGAAAGCCTTCTCTTTATTCTTTATCTGGGACTTTTCGTCCTGACATGTTACTACAAGACCTGTCGGCTCGTGAGTAAGTCTTACGGCCGAGTCTGTTGTGTTTACACACTGTCCGCCGTTGCCGGATGCCCTGTAAACGTCAACTCTGACATCGTTAGGATTCAGATTTACCTCTACATCATCGACTTCCGGAAGCACTGCTACTGTCGCAGCCGATGTATGCACTCTGCCGCTTGATTCAGTTTCCGGAACTCTCTGGACTCTGTGAGCACCGCTTTCGAACTTGAGCCTTGAATAAGCACCCTTTCCCTTAATAAGAACAACTGCCTCTTTGACTCCGCCTATGCCTGTATCATTCATCTCGATAATCTCTGTCTTCCAGCGATTTCTTTCGGCATATCTCGTGTACATTCTCAAAAGATCCGCTCCGAACAGTGCAGCCTCATCACCGCCTGTTCCCGCTCTGATTTCGAGGATTACATTCTTGTCGTCGTTAGGGTCTTTCGGAAGAAGAAGAATCTTCAGCTCTTCCTGGCACTGCTCAATGGTCTCCTCAAGCTCGCCTATTTCCATTTTGGCAAGCTCTCTCATTTCCTCGTCGCCTTCTTCAAGAATTTCCTTAGCGTCAGCCAGCTCGTTCTTTGCTTTCTTATATTCCGTATATTTCTTGACAATAGGCTCCATTTCGCCCATTTCTTTCATATGTTTCTGCCACACAGGCTGGTTGCTTATAACGTCGGGATCCGCAACTTTCTGTGAAAGTTCTTCGTATTTCTCTGTTATGAAGTCTAATTTGTCAAACATGTTCTACTCCTTATGTCCGTTCTTTTTCAACTTGACATTATACCATATAACAGGCCATAAAAAAAGTGTCGGATATAATATCCGACAACATTATTCAGTGCTTACCTTTTTCGCAAAAAAACCTTCTGCCTCTCTGCGCCAGCCTTTTTCATCATCATCTGCCGGTGCATCGGGAACAATACCGTGAGCCACCGGTCTGTTGTTCTCAGGATTAACCGTAACAAAAGTAGTAAAACCTTCTGCCATAAGATCTCCCGTCACCTCGTTATACATCCCGACTCTGACTGTCAGACTTGTCCTGCCGGCTCTTACAATCACACCTTCGTAATACACAATATTGCCGGGATTCACGGATTTATAGAAATCAAATTTATGGGTATTCTTATAGAGCAGTCCCTGAGGATTGCCGTATTCGCAGTTTACGGTGATAAAAGACATTTCCACCATCCACTCTATCGCCTGTCCAGCATAAAGATTCCCGTGATGATTCAGGTGTTCCATTCTTATCATGTGTGACGCTCTGTATCTTTTCATTGTTCCTCCCTATTTCACGAAACGCCTTTTGCCGAAGCCTGACTTCGGTGGTTCCTGCTCTCCTGCTTCGCTGAGTTCGTCAAGCTTTCTGGATATTTTTACTTCAGCCGCTTCACGTTGAATTTTAAATGCATCCAGATCTCTGTTCATCGCCATTCTGATATCATCGATTTTAAGAGTGGTATCCTTTCTCTGCGCAGCTATCTCTTCAGACAGGTCTTCCACGTGTTCCTTGAAGGCTTCCGTTACCTCTTCAACATCGCTTTCTCCTCTGTCTTCAGCAGCAGCCTCTACAGTACGATTCAATGCTGCACCCAGTCCCATGCACACTATCCCTATTCCCAGATAAGGTGCAAAAGCCTCAATAATATTTACAAGCGATTCCTTCCACATATCTCCGAAGGACGCCTCCATGGACTGAAGATACACATTGTTGCTGCCTACTGCCGCAATCAGCATGAACGCCGCAACCAGCACAAAGAGCACTCCAAAAAAATACAATACTTTTGACATCCCGTTTTTTCTCTGTTTCATTATAAAAGCCCCTCCCGTAGTTTTACTTATTCATTCTACCACGAAAGGGGCTCTTTGACCATACAGACTCAGCATCAGTCTCTGTCTTTAACCTTTCCCGTTGAGGCGTTAATTTTCATCATGAACAAACTGGCTGTTATACAGCCTGCTGTATACTCCGCCTTTCTCGAGAAGTTCCTTGTGGTTCCCCTGTTCCACAATATTTCCGTTCTCCATAACGAGAATGTGGTCTGCATCTTTAATCGTTGATAAACGATGTGCTATTATGAAACATGTTCTGCCATGCATAAGGTTGTCCATAGCGTCCTGTATCATGCGCTCTGTTCTCGTATCTACAGAACTCGTTGCTTCATCGAGAATCAGAATAGGTGCATCTGCGAGAATCGCCCTGGCAATTGTAAGCAGCTGCTTCTGTCCCGCAGAAATGTTTGTTGCTTCTTCGTTGATTTCCATATCATAGCCTTTTTCCTGAGTTCGAATGAAATGATCAACGAATGCGGCCTTTGCAGCTGTCTCAACTTCTTCGTCAGTGGCATCCATTCTGCCATATCGTATATTATCTCTGACGGTTCCGCTGTTAAGCCAAGTATCCTGAAGAACCATACCGAAGCATTCTCTTAATTCCCGGCGCTTCATGTTTCTGACATCACATCCATCAATAAGAATTCTGCCCTTGTCCGGCTCGTAGAACCTCATAAGGAGCTTAACTATCGTTGTCTTCCCCGCGCCTGTCGGTCCTACTATCGCCACTCTCTGGCCGGGGTGCGCAGTAAAGGAAAAGTCTCGTATTACCGGTTCATTTTCCTTGTACCCAAATTCTATGTTTTCGAAAGTAACTTCACCCTTCGGTTCATGTGCGAAAACTTCCGATTCCGGTGAATCGTCGATTTCTTCCTCCTCTGCCAGAATCTCAAATACCCGTTCCGCAGCTGCTGCCGTCGACTGCAGCTGATTCGCAATATTCGCAACCTGCTGAACAGGCTGGTTGAAGCTTCTTACATATTGTATAAAAGCCTGTATCTGTCCGATGGAAATGCTTCCCCTGATTGCGAGAAAACCTCCGAGCAGGCATACCATTACATATGCCAGATTTCCCACGAACTGAGTTGCCGGCATCATGAACCCTGAAAATGACTGGGATTTCCAAGCCGCTTCACAGAGTTTATCATTATATTCATCGAAATCCGCCTGTGAAATTTCTTCTCTGTTAAAAGCCTTGACAATATCATGTCCGGAATACATTTCTTCCACATGACCGTTAACGAGTCCCAGGTATTTCTGCTGATTGCGGAAGTGTTTCTGTGATTTTCCCACCACCGCCTTGATTATCAGCATAGACACAGGAATTACAAGCATAGCCGCCAGTGTCATAATAATGTTTATTCGCACCATCATGACAATTATCCCTACGAGAGTTACGGCAGATGTTATCATCTGCGTCAAATTGGCCGTCAATGTCTGATTAACTGTCTCTATGTCATTAATCATCCTGCTCTGAACTTCTCCGTAAGGAACTTTGTCAAAGTACTTAAGCGGCAGTCTGTCGATTTTTTCTGACAGTTCCTTTCTGATGGTATATATGATTTTTTGAGACACAATTGACATTATCCAGCTTTGGGTCACACCGAACAGCCACGCTGCCAGATAAAGAGCAAGCAGTAGAATCAGTATATTCAAAAGCCGGTGATAATCAATGCTCCCCATACTGATTCCCTCAATTACTATATCTGTCGCACGTCCCAGAACTGTCGGTGATACTATTGTAAATACCGTACTTGCCACAGCCGCCACGAAAACAGCGAACACCGCCGGCTTGTATGGTTTCATGTAGCTGAACAGCTTCAGAATAGTACCCTTGAAATCCTGAGCCTTTTCTCCGGGCATCATACCGTGTCCCGGACCTCCGCCGCCTTTTTTACGTCCTGCCATCAGCAATCACTCCTTTCCATCTCTTCTTCACTGAGCTGTGAAAGAGCAATTTCTCTGTACACCTCGCAGTTTTTCATAAGCTCGCGGTGAGTACCGCAGCCTGCAATTTCTCCTTCATCAAGAACAACGATTTTATCTGCACCGATAATCGTGTTGATTCTCTGTGCCACTATAATAACAGTGCTTCCTGCAGCCTTTTTCTCAAGGGCTCTTCTGAGCGCCAGATCCGTACTGAAGTCAAGAGCGCTGAAGCTGTCATCAAAGATAAGTATCTCCGGCTTTTTAACGAGAGCTCTTGCGATGCACAGCCTTTGCTTCTGACCTCCCGAAACGTTAGTTCCGCCCTGTGAAATTTCTTCTTTCATTCCGTTAGGCTTGCTGCTTATGAATTCCATTGCCTGTGCCGTTTCAGCCGCATCTGCCAGTTCCTCTTCGGTCGCAGCTTCATTCCCGTATCTCAGGTTGCTTTCTATTGTTCCGCTAAACAGCGTCCCTTTCTGAGGAACAAGACCTATTTTGTTTCTCAGGTGTTCCTGCTTCATATCTCTTACATCTGTCCCGTCAACCAGCACGGCACCATCTGTCACATCATAAAATCTCACTGCCAGATTCACCAGAGTTGACTTGCCGCTTCCCGTTCCTCCGATGATTGCCGTTGTCTGACCGGGTTCCGCCGTAAAATTAATGTTTTTTACAGCCGGCTCTCCGCTTTCCGAATATGCGAAAGTCACGTTTCTGAATTCAACTTTTCCACAGTTATGTTCTGTTTCTTCACATGCAGCATTCCCCTCCGGATCCTTTACCGCAAATTCCGTATCAAGTACCTCTCCAACTCTCTTTGCCGAAACTGCCGCTCTCGGAACCATTACGAATATCATTGTCACGAACATAAACGACATTATCACGTGCATTGCATACTGAAGATATGCCAGCATATCACCTATCATAAGGCTGCCGGAATCTATAAGATGCGCACCTACCCATACAATAAGAACTCCAACGGCACTCATAATGAACGACATGGTCGGCATCATAAATGACATGGCTTTGTTAACGAAAATGTACAGCTTAGTTAAATCCTTATTGGCGAAATCGAATCTGTCCTGTTCATGTTTTTCTGTGGTGAAGGCTCTGATTACAAGAATTCCGCTTAAACGCTCCTTAATTATCAGATTGATTTTATCCAGCTTCTCCTGCATTACCCTGAATCTCGGGAAAATAACGATAAAGCTGAAAATCATAAGACAAAGCACACATATCAGCGCCAGCACAACGGTCCACGAAAGAGACAGACTGGTGTTCAGCGCCATGTAAATCGCTCCCGCTCCCATTATCGGAGCAAAGAGCATTATCCTCAGCATCATAACTGTTGCCTGCTGTATCATCTGCATATCATTAGTAGTTCTCGTAATGAGGGAGGCTGTCGAAAAGCTGTCAAGTTCCTTAGACGAAAATCCCGTAACATGTCTGAACAGGTCGTGCCTTAAATCTCTCGTCGTTCTCGCCGCCGTTATTGAAGCGAAAACTCCTCCCGTCGTACTGAAAACCAGCGTAGCGGCTGCAACTGCTATCATAACTAGCCCTTCCCGTCTTATGTAGGAAAGATCTGATGCCACTATTCCATAATTTATTATATTTGACATCAGTTTGGGAAGTGCCAGTTCTCCCATTGCCTGTCCAAGCACCAGCAGGACCACTGCCAGCATAATCGGTATGTATTTCTTATAATATTTAGCAACTGTTTTCACTTAGCTTTCTCTCCTCCATTGCTTGTAAGTTTTTGTATGATTACCTGCGTCTTCTCCTTACTGCATTTCTTATTGCCGTAAATATCGCACGAATAACCGCGAATACTGCGAAAATACACAGAAATCCCATTATTCCCCAGGCAATGTCTGCCGATTCCATGCTGCCTGTTCCCGTCATTCTCTGTCCTATTTCAATGGCAAAGGCAATTACAATTATGAATGTGAACACATAAAAAAACGTAATCACCATAACATTTCCCCTGGATGCAAGCCACTTGAAAACAGGATGCAGTACGAAAACCATGGCAAGTCCCAGCAAGCCCATTACTATGAAATGAAGTTCCTTGTCCGAAAAATAGTATTCAAACTGATTGTTCAATGACAGTATAAAACTGTGAACCCGCGCTATCACCATAGCGAGACCGTATAATAATGTTTCCATATAGTCACTCCTTGTATTTCTAGTATTTTATCATAACAAGGAATGCTGTTGATGTGGATTATGTGAAAGTCAACCAAAAAATAGGTTGACAATTTTTTGTCTCAGGTTTACAATCCATCTATGGTATTTCGATAATAAGAGGGAGTGTGTTATGTCTGTTAAGGATTCGGTTCTCAAGATATTAAAAGAAAACAGCGGTTCATTTTTTTCCGGTGAGGAAATTTCGGAATCTCTGGGGGTTTCCAGAGCTGCAGTATGGAAATCCATAAACAGTCTGCGAAGCGAAGGATATGTAATAGAAGCAGTTAAAAACAGAGGGTACATGATGCCTTCCGAAAAAGGCTTTATTACTTCAGACAGTCTGCGTTCCGCACTGTCTGCCCCTTACAGAGATAACGAACTCTACGTATATGACTGCATCGATTCAACAAACATGGAAGCCCGCAGGCTTTTGCTTTCCGAAAAAGCTCCCGTTCACGGCGCCGTTGTAGTTTCAAATCAGCAGACTTCCGGGCGCGGCCGGCTGGGACGCAGCTTTTTTTCTCCCCAGAACGGATTGTATGTCAGCATTATCGTTCATCCGGACTTCGACATTAACAAGTCTACTCTTGCCACGGTCGCGGCGGCAGTTGCAACTGCCGATGCCATTGAGTCAGTCTGCGGACAGACACCGGTAATCAAATGGGTGAACGATGTATTGTGTGACAATAAAAAAGTCTGCGGAATTCTTACTGAAGCAACAACTGATTTCGAATCGGGACAGATAGAAAATCTTATTATCGGAATAGGTGTTAACACATCAACAGACAGTTTCCCCGAAGAGCTGTCCGAAATAGTCGGAGCAGTTCAGGGAGATTACTCTAAATCCGCTCTTGCAGCTCGAATTATCGAAAATACTCTTGAAAACATTTCCGAGCTTTCGTCTCCGGATTCACCTTCTTTTATGGAATCCTACCGAAAGAGAAGTGTCGTTTTAGGCAAAACAGTAAAAGTTTACAAAGGTACCTACAGAAAAAATCCGGCAGAGGAGCTCGGCGGAATTACTGCCAAGGTCCTGTCCATTGATGATAACGGAGGTCTCGAAGTAATTTATACCGACGGAAGTCGCGAAATTCTCACAACAGGTGAAATATCAATCAGACTATAACAGAATGGAGACTAAAATATGAAAGCGAAATATATAGCACTTTGTGGATTATTCGCTGCACTTGCTGCAGTATGTTCCTGGATAACAATTCCCCTCGGCTTCACACCTGTACCTGTAAATCTGGCAACTTTAGCCGTATTTCTGGCAGGCGGCCTGCTAGGAAAGAAATACGGACCTCTGAGCCTGCTGATTTATGTTCTTGTCGGCGCTGTAGGCGCTCCTGTTTTCGCAGGGTTCCAGGGAGGTGCCGGCGTTCTGGCGGGACCTACGGGAGGTTACATTATAGGTTACATCGCTGCTGCATTTATAATCGGACTCATTATAGAAAAAAACAGCAGATGGTATATATCTGCTGTTGGTATGGTGTGCGGACTTGCTGCATGTTACCTGCTGGGAACAGCCTGGTTCATGTTCAGCACAGGAACAGGACTCGCTCCTTCTCTTATGATGTGCGTAGTGCCGTTCCTTCCGGGCGACGGTCTTAAAATCGCCGCAGCGACATTTCTTGTTACCAGGCTGCGCCGCTTTATTTAAGCCTGTTATGCCTGTGCTTCGCAGTAGATGCATCTGTAGATTTTTTTCTCTCTGTCTACGAGCTGGAACACGTGAGGCAATTCCTGTTCTATCGTAGTGATACATCTCGGATTCTTGCACTTGATTACATCTGTGACTTTCTCAGGAAGTTCCAGATGTTTTCTTTTTGCAAGCTTACCGCCTTCGATGAAGTTTACTGTGATGCCCGGATCGATATATCCGATTGCATCCAGGTTAACATCTATCATCTTGTCAATCTTGATGATATCTTTCTTTCCCATCTTCGTGCTTTCTGCATTTTTGATGATTGCAACCTGGCAATCCAGCTTTCCAAGCTGAAGCAGATTGTATATTTCCATTCCCTTGCCGGCCTTGATGTGGTCCAGTACTATACCGTCGTTAATTTTACCTATAATCATTTATTTCACCTCCAAAAGCTTAAGAATAAGTGCCATTCTTATGAATTTACCGTATTTAACCTGTCTGAAATATGCAGCTCTGGGATCGTCATCCACTGCAACCGATATTTCGTTTACTCTAGGAAGCGGATGAAGGATTGACAAATCTTCCTTGGCGTTTTCAAGCTTATCCGGCGTGAGTATGTAGCTGTCCTTCAATCTCATATAGTCTTCTTCGTTGAAGAATCTTTCCTTCTGAACTCTTGTCATGTACAGAATGTCCAGTTCAGGCATTGATCCTTCAAGGTCAGTTGTTTCAACGTATTCGATTCCTTTTCTGTCGAGAACGTTTTCACGTACATAGCTTGGAATTCTCAGTTCTTCAGGTGCTATAAGCACAAATCTGATTCCTTCGTATCTTGACATTGCGTTAATCAGAGAGTGAACTGTTCTTCCGAACTTAAGGTCACCGCAAAGTCCGATAGTCAGGTTGTTAAGTCTGCCCTTTTCTCTTGAAATTGTAAGCAAGTCTGTGAGAGTCTGTGTAGGATGATTGTGTCCGCCGTCTCCTGCGTTGATGAGAGGTACTTCCGCTCTTCTTATTGCCGCAACAGGTGCACCTTCCTTAGGGTGGCGCATAGCGATAATATCAGCATATGCTCCAACTGTTCTTATTGTATCCGAAACACTTTCGCCTTTGGCTACAGATGAGCTTGTTGCTTCCGAAAATCCCAGGACATTTCCGCCCAGCTCATACATTGCCGCTTCAAAGCTCAGTCTTGTTCTTGTTGACGGCTCATAAAACAGTGTTGCAAGCTTTTTGTTCTTGCATTTCTCGTTGTATTTCTCCGGATTATCGATAATGTCTCCGGCAACTGCAATCATTTCATCAATTTCCTGAACTGACAGATCGTGAATGTCGATAAGATGTTTCATTATTTGTACGCCTCCCTTGGATTATTTATAAATTTTTTCAGTATTTCCATATGTTCTTCTTTAATGTAGCCTGTTCTGAGTGCTACCTGCGCTACTGTTTCGAAGTCAGTAAGACTGACATTCTTAACTCCTGCTTCCTCAAGCTTTTGCAGGCCTTCCTTCATGCCGTAAGTGAATATGCTTACGATTCCCAGAACCTCTGCTCCTGCCTCTTTAAGCGCTTCAACAGTCGTAATGGCGCTTCCTGCCGTTGAAATCAGATCTTCTACAACCACTACCTTCTGACCCGGTTCAAGCTTGCCTTCGATTTTATTGTTTCTTCCGTGATCCTTGTTGCCTGATCTCACGTAGCCTGCAGGCATATTCATCAGGTGTCCGGCAATAGCTGCATGGGCGATTCCCGCTGTGCTTGTTCCCATAAGAACCTCTGCTTCAGGATATTCTCTCTTAACTGTTTCGGCTATGGCATTCTCAACTATGTCTCTGATGTGCGGGCTTGTAAGGATAAGTCTGTTGTCACAATAAACAGGGCTCTTGATTCCGCTTGCCCAGGTAAACGGTTCATCAGGCCTCAGGAATACCGCTCCTATTTCAAGGAGTCCTTCCGCTACTCTTTCTTTCATGTTTTCCCCCTTAAATTCTCTGCAGCATCTTTCGTAGGCTTCCAGTGGATTGTCAGCCTTCGTAATGCTTCTTCCTACTACTATGTAATCCGAACCCAGCTCTCTGGCTTTCGCCGGTGTTGTAACTCTTTTCTGATCGTCTGCCGAGTCTCCGGCAAGTCTTACTCCCGGTGTTACGGTCAGGAAATTGTCTCCGCATGCTCTGTGGATTTTGCCTGCTTCCAGAGGTGAACATACTACTCCGTCTATTCCTGAAGCCGCTGTATTTTTCCCGTATTCTTCAACTACCTCTTCCAGGGAGCGGTTGATTAGAAGTTCTTCGCGCATCATGCGTTCGTCTGTAGATGTAAGCTGCGTTACAGCCAGAATAATCGGTCTGCTTCCGTCCTCTCTCGTCAGTCCTCTTACAGCTGCTTCCATCATCTTCTTTCCGCCGCCTGCATGAACGTTACACATGTCAACATCCAGCTTCGAAAGAGATCTCATGGCCTTTTCCACGGTATTCGGTATATCATGGAGTTTCAGATCAAGAAATACCTTGTGTCCTCTGCCCTTCAGCTCTCTTACGATGTCTGGGCCGCAGCTGTAAAAAAGCTCCATGCCGATTTTTACAAATGGTTTTCTGTCGCCGAAGCGGTCGAGAAAGCTCATCAGCTCTTCTCTGCCTGCGAAGTCACAGGCGATTATTACATCTCTACTCATGGGCACCTCCTATTATTTCCTTAAGATTTTTTATTCCGTATTTTCTCATTGTGTCCGGCAGAGCTTTAACTATGTCTCTGCAGACATATGGATTAACCATATTGGCTGAGCCGATTTCGACAGCCGTCGCTCCTGCCATCATCATCTCGATTACATCTTCGGCCTTTGAAATTCCGCCGATTCCCACTACAGGAATATCAACTGCCTCATAAACCTGCCATACCATCCTCACAGCTACAGGAAAAACTGCCGGTCCCGAAAAACCTCCCATTCTGTTAGCCAGAACAGGGCGGCCGCTTCTCAGGTCTATTCTCATTCCGAGAAGTGTGTTTATAAGAGATATTCCGTCGGCTCCCTCGGCCTCGCAGGCCTTCGCCATTTCACTTATATTAGTCACGTTAGGCGAAAGTTTTATTATTAAAGGCTTGTCAGTCTTTTTTCTGACTTTGCGTACGATTTCTCCCGCTGCGTTTCTGTCTGTTCCGAATGCCATGCCGCCGTTGTGCACGTTAGGACATGAAATATTTATTTCAAACCATCCGATCCGGTCACAGGAATCCAGCTTCTCTGTTACATAGGCGTACTCATCTGCAGAGAAACCGCATACATTTGCCATTACTTTTTTATCGAAAACCTTCGAAAGCTTCGGCAGTTCCTCGCTGATAACCTTCTCAACGCCGGGATTCTGAAGTCCGACTGAATTAAGAAGACCCTCACTGCATTCTGCGATTCTCGGAGTCGGATTGCCGAATCTGGCCTCTGCCGTAGTTCCCTTGAAGCTGAAGCTTCCCAGGCAGTTGATATCATAGAGCTCCGCGAATTCGTATCCGTAGCCGAAAGTCCCGCTTGCTGCCATTACGGGGTTATCCATTTCAATGCCGCAAAGGCTTACTCGCGTATCTACCATATTATCTCCCTTCTGTCCATGACAGGTCCTTCCTTGCAAATTCTCTTGTTTCCGTATTTCGTCTCGCATGAGCATCCCATGCATGCTCCGAATCCGCATCCCATACGTTCTTCGAAGCTAAGCTGTCCGTCTGCGCCTTCAGGCATAACTTCGTCGATGACTTTGAGCATCATTTCAGGTCCGCATGCGCAGAACATGTCGAATTCGTCTGTTCTCAGATTTCTCAGCACATCCGTAACGAAGCCTTTCGTTCCTTGGCTTCCGTCTTCTGTTGCAATGTGAAGTTCTGCTCCGAGAGCTGCGAACTCATCTACGTAAAACACCTGATTCCCTGTTCTGAAGCCTGCCACAACTGTCGGTCGAATTCCGGCCTCCACATATTTCCTGCAAAGTCCGTACATTGTTGCCGCACCTGCAGCTCCTCCTATGAGCAGAGGTTTCTTGCCTGTCACTGTGAATCCGTTTCCCAGAGGCGAAAGCACGTCCAGCTTCTCACCTTCTGTCATTTTCGCCAGTTTCTCTGTACCGCTTCCCACGACTTTATATATTACTGTCACTTCTTCTTTTGTGAAGTCGCATACCGAAAGCGGTCTTCTGAGATAATGTTCCGGAACCTTGATGTTGATAAACTGTCCGGCTTTGGTTATTCCGTGATTTCCTCTCAGGGTCAGCTTATAAAAGCCTTCTGATATTCCGGTGTTCTCTGTTATTGTCATTTTACAGTCAAGGGACTGTCTTCTCCATACCGGTTTCGAATCTATTACTGTCATAATATTTCTGCCTTTAACCGTTCTTCCTTCGAAAGGTGTACTTCTGCCCATTGTCAGAAATTCATCCGGATTCACTTCATATTCTTCATCCAGATCCCAGATTGTATATTCTCCCGACGCAATTGCCTCTTCGGAAGTTCCGGCACCTGTGCCTATTCCAAAGATTTCCGCCGGTTTAACGCTCATCAGATCCACCAGCTCATCCAGCGAGATAATTTCTTTCAGAACAAGCTCCGTATACAGAATCGGGAACGCTGTTTCAAGTCCGACTATGCCGAAGGCACTGTCCCGGAAGCCTTTGCTCTTTTCTTCTGCCGTGTGAGGTGCGTGATCTGTCGCTATCATATCTATTGTGCCGTCTTTTATGGCTTCGATAAGTGCCCTTCTGTCTTCAGGTTCCTTAATCGGCGGATTCATCTTGAATCTTCCACCGTCCTCACGGAGAATTTCGTCTTTTATAAGCTCACTGTCAAGAACCAGGTAATGAGGCGCTGTCTCGCATGTAACCGGAAGGCCCTCTGACTTGGCTTCCCGTATGAGCTCAACGGATTCTTTCGTAGACATGTGGCACAGATGATATCTGCATCCCGTTTCACGAACAAGGTCCAGGTCACGCTTAAGCTGCATGTACTCGGCCTCTGAGCTTTCACGCGGGAAGTTTTCGTCCTCGCAGTGGGCGATTATCGGTTTGTTTAATGCCTTCGCCGTTATCATTGCCTCTCTCATGAGATTCTCTGACATTACGCCTCTGCCGTCATCGGAAAACCCTATTACATGCTCCGACAGCTCTCTGATATCTGCAAGTTCTTCGCCTTTCTCGCCTTTCGAGATAGCTCCTGCCGGGAAAATGTTAACAATTCCCTTCTCTTTTATCGCCTCTGTCTGAACCTGTAAATTCTCAATACTGTCAGGACAAGGATTCAGGTTCGGCATCGTTACGATGTTAGTGAACCCGCCGGCCGCCGCCGCTTCGGATCCTGTCCCTATGGTTTCTTTAAATAAAAATCCCGGTTCTCTCAAATGCACGTGTACATCAGTGAAACCGGGAAAAACAAAACAACTATTAAAATCAAAATCAGAAACACCCGGAGAAGGAATACCCTCCCTTAAAGCAATATCAATTTCTTCAATTTTTCTGTATCTGTTATCTTTCATTATTATTGCGCAGTCCTTTCTCAAACCATCCTTTCTTTTATACATCATGAACCGCTTCATGTCAACACTTATTTCACAAAAGCATGACCTCCCATAGGGCAAAATCCAAAGCCCCCTTCGCCCTTGCCGTTCATAAAAAAATGGCAGCTTCAATATTGAAACCGCCATTTAAATTACAGTTGTATTTCACCTTTGCCCGATTAATTCCAGAAATCTGTTTTCTGCTTCAGGTCTATATTGGCTGCCTTAAATATCGGATTGATATTCTGCTTCATCTGCTCTCTGTAATCATTCAGGCATTTGAATGCAATGCTTCCCAGTATGATAATCGTCGGAACGTTGGCTACAACCATGAGTCCCTGCATCATATCGGCAATATCCCATACCAGTGCTGCAGATGCAACAGCTCCGAGAAATACCAGCACTGCTGCGATTACTCTCATTACCGTAAGCTCGACCTTCGATGCTTCTCTGCCGATTATGAACTCATAACAGCTTTCGCAGTATGAATAGTTACCGATAAGAGTTGTAAACGCAAACATGCACATTGCTA
Source organism: Bacillota bacterium (assembly GCA_029008005.1). Taxonomy (GTDB): domain Bacteria; phylum Bacillota; class Clostridia; order Peptostreptococcales; family Anaerovoracaceae; genus Lentihominibacter. The sequence continues at coordinate 18,938 of JAQXIX010000019.1, forward strand.
TGGCAATGAATACAGGACCGAACCATCCGAATACCGAAGCCAGTGAATCCTGAACATAAGCAGCTGCCTGCGGACCTTCCTCAAGGTTGTAATCTCCCGGCAGAACATTTGTCGAAAGACACATGAATGCAGTTGCCGTACAGATAAGCAGTGTATCGATAAATACAGACAGCATCTGAACGAGACCCTGCTTAGCCGGATGTGATACATCAGCCCTTGCCGCCGCATTCGGTGCAGAACCCATACCTGCTTCGTTGGAATACAAACCTCTCTTGATTCCGTACATTATACATGATCCTGCGAATCCGCCGAATATTGCCTCGAAATCAAATGCGCTCGAGAATATCATGCCGAACATTCTTCCGAGCTCCGGAATATTAATAACGAGAACTATGAGTGATACGAGAACGTAAACAACACCCATAACAGGAACCATTACCTCTGTAACCTTAACAAGTCTCTTGGCTCCGCCCAGCACTATTACGCCGAAAAGCAACGCCAGGATTATACCGATCACTACCGGAGTCATTTTCTCATCATAGAAGCTGAAGGCTGCAAACGTCGACTGCAGATTATATGATGCCAGCATGTTATATCCAACCATGTATGTGAAAATGATGAATATAGAGAATATAACACCAAGCCATTTCTGTCCCAGAGCGTCTCTCATATAGTATGCCGGTCCGCCCTTCGATGAACCGTCATCATCGCGCTTCTTGTAAATCTGTGCCAGTGTCGACTCAACAAATGCAGAAGCACCTCCGAAAAATGCAGTAATCCACATCCAGAAAATCGCTCCCGGTCCGCCACATATTATCGCAGTGGCAACGCCGATAATATTTCCCGTTCCTACTCTCGAGGCAGTTGATACCATAAGTGCGCCGAAAGATGAAATTCCTCCCTCATGAGGCTTCTCCATTATCACCTTGCAGGCTTCCCTAAACATTCCCACCTGAATAAACTTGCACCTGATTGTCAGATAAATTCCACCTACAACCAGAATCAGCGGTACAAACCACGGCTGATACAGAATATTACTTACTGCCAGTACCGCATTATCAATTGCATTTACCATAAAAATCTCCTTTTAAATAATAATACATTGTCAAAATAATATCATATGCCGGAGAGCTCTGCAACCTTGAAAACAAGCTGTTCTGCGGACTATTCCATTTCCCTGATCAGGTTCACCATTTCTATAGCACCGGCCGCACAGTCGGAACCCTTGTTTCCTGCTTTTGTACCTGCACGTTCAATTGCCTGTTCGATATTTTCTGTAGTCAGTATTCCGAACATTACAGGAATTCCCGTTGAGAGAGAAACCTGTGCTATTCCTTTCGATACTTCATTACATACATAATCATAATGAGTTGTAGCCCCTCTGATAACTGCACCGAGACATATTACGGCATCGTACTTACCGCTTGATGCCATCTTCGATGCGATGAGAGGAATTTCAAAAGCGCCCGGAACCCATGCGATTTCAATATCTTCGTCATTTACATCATGTCTCTTCAGTGTATCGATGGCTCCCGAGAGAAGCTTTGATGTAATAAATTCATTGAATCTGGCAGCGATAATGCCGACTCTCATTTTTTTCGAAACTTGTTTTCCTTCAAATACCTTCATTTTTTCTTCCTTTCTTTTCTTCAATCGTCTATTTAATCGTCATGAATCAGTAGTCCAAAATATGTCCCATTTTTTCCTGCTTCGTCTTAAGATAGAACAGGTCTTCTTCTGTTGCTGCCATCTGAATCGGCACACGCTCAACTATTTCCATACCGAAATCAGAAAGCTGATAAACTTTATCCGGATTATTTGTCAGAAGTCTCAGCTCCTTGGCTCCGAGATCCTTGAGTATCTGAGCTCCGATAAAGTATTCACGCAGATCTCCTGCGAAACCAAGCGCCAGATTCGCATCAAGAGTATCCATACCGTTATCCTGGAGCTCATATGCCTTAAGCTTGTTTATTAATCCTATTCCACGGCCTTCCTGTCTCATGTAGAGAACAATTCCGCGACCTTCTTTTTCCACCTGTGTCATGGCTGATGCCAGCTGCTGTCCGCAGTCACAGCGGAGAGATCCGAAAGCATCTCCCGTAAGGCATTCCGAATGCACTCTGCAGAGAAGATTCTTGCCGTCACCTATCTCGCCTTTAACAAGAGCCACATGATGCTCTCCGTTCAGCTTGTTAACATATCCGTATGCCTTAAAGTTTCCGTATCTTGTCGGCATCTTAACGGTTGCTTCACATTCAACCAGCTTCTCGTGCCTTTTGCGGTAACTCTGAAGATCCTTGATTGTTATGAATTTGAAATTGTGCTCCTTGGCCAGTTCAATAAGCTCCGGCGTACGCATCATCGTTCCGTCTTCCTTCATAACTTCACAGCAAAGGCCACATTCCTTGAGTCCTGCCAGTCTGAGCAGATCTACTGTTGCCTCCGTGTGTCCGTTTCTTTCCAGAACCCCGTTCTTCTTAGCCTTAAGCGGGAACATGTGTCCCGGGCGTCTGAAATCCTCCGGCTTCGAATTCTCATCAACACAGGCACGTGCCGTTAATCCTCGTTCTTCGGCAGAAATTCCTGTAGTTGTATCCACATGATCAATTGAAACAGTAAATGCTGTCTCGTGATTATCTGTGTTTTCGCTGACCATCTGCGGGAACTGAAGCTTAGTGCAGTATTCTGCGCTCATCGGCATGCAGATAAGTCCTTTAGCCGCACTTGCCATAAGATTTACGTTTTCTGTCGTTGCGAATTCCGCAGCGCAGATCATGTCACCTTCGTTCTCTCTGTCCGGGTCGTCTGTGCAAAGAATGATTTTACCCTGTCTCAGATCCTCAAGTGCTTCCTCTATTGTGTTGAATTCAAACATTATTTATGCCTCCTGTCTACTTATCAGAATCCATTCTGCAAAAGAAATTCTCTTGTTATACTTCCGGTCTTTTTATATGGACCTACAAGTTTCTCCACGTATTTACCTATGCAGTCGTTTTCGAGATTGACTATGTCCGTCTTTTTCCTCAGTGCCAAAGTTGTTTTATCAAGGGTGTGAGGTATTATCGACACCTTGAAGCACCTTTCATCCACATATGCCACAGTGAGACTTATTCCGTCTATGGCAACCGATCCCTTCTCAACGATCAGTCGCAGTATATCGGAATTTGCCGATATAGTGTACCAGACTGCATTATCGTCACGTTTTATATCTGTGATTTTGCCGGTTCCGTCAATGTGCCCGGAAACAATGTGTCCGCCGAACCTTCCGTTGGCGCTCATCGCCCTCTCCAGATTAACCTTGCTTCCCGTCCTGAGACTTCCAAGTGAAGATCTGTTCAGAGTTTCATGCATTACATCTGCAGTAAATGACGAACCCGAAAATCCCGTAACCGTAAGGCAGACTCCGTTCACTGCGATACTGTCACCCAGGTGGACATCCTCAAGAACTGTCGATGCGTTAATCGTAAGAACCGCCGAAGCCGACCCCTTGCCGATACTGTTTATCACACCGATTTCCTCTATTATTCCTGTGAACACTTTATCACCTCACTTTCCAGCAATATGTCGTCGCCGACAATACTGATTTTTGGTTTTGTAAGCGCAAAGGCATCATCAGGCGAAGGGACTCCCTCTCCGCCTACCGGCGAAGGCGCACCCTTCCCTCCCAGCAGTTTAGGTGCGATATATGCCTGAACCCTGTTGATTATCCCTGCCTTGAGGGCTGCCCAATTCAGGCTGCTTCCTCCTTCCAGAAGAATGCTGTCTATTTTCATCTCACCCAGCTTAGACATCAGTTCATTTAAGTCTGTATGCCCGTTTCTACGCGATACTTTTATTACCTGACACCCCCGTTCTTCCAGAGTCGCGACTTTCTCTTCATCGTCCGAACAGGTTGCTACTATTGTCGGTACGGCCTTTGCGGTTTTAACAATCTGAGAATCCATAGGTATTCGAAGATTAGAATCACATACTATTCTCACGGGATCCTTTCCACCCGGCAGCCTGCATGTAAGGAGCGGATCATCCTCAAGAAGCGTTCCGGTTCCTATCATTATTCCGCTGTACCGGTTTCTGTCACTGTGAACGTTTTTTCTGGCTGTTTCTCCGGTTATCCATCTTGATGCCCCTGTTACAGCTGCGGTTTTACCGTCCATGGTCATGGCATATTTCATATTAACGTATGGAAGTCCCGTTCTGATGTAGTGAAAAAACACGTAATTTATCTCTTCGCATTCTTCACGCAGAACATTTTCTGTCACTTGTATACCGTTACTTCTCAGTATGGATATGCCCTTACCTGCAACAAGCTCATTGGGATCAGGGGAGCCTACATACACATGACTGATTCCGGCCTCTATTATGGCTTCTGTACACGGAGGCTGTTTCCCGTAGTGACAGCAGGGTTCCAGGGTAACGTACATTTCGGCGCCCTCAGGGGATTCGCTGCAGTCAGCAAGTGCTTCTCTTTCGGCATGGAGCATGCCGTACTGTCTGTGGTAGCCTTTGCCTATTATTCTGCCGTCCTTAACTATTACAGCTCCTACCATGGGATTGGGAGCAACATGTCCGCATCCCTTTTGCGCCAGCTCAAGGGCCATTTTCATATATTCTATGTTCAATGTTTTTCCTCCAAAAAAAGTCCCGGACACGTACATGTCCAGGGCATAGCGCAATATAATGAACTTGTCATTGTCATTTAAAAAGCTCCGAAACAAAAGTTTCAGAGCTTGCATAACAAATCTAAGATTCTCGCATCTTCTTCCATCCAGACTGTACTGTCGGTTCCGGAATCTAACCGGATCATACGCATAAGCGCTCGCGGACTTTACCGCCGGTCGGGAAATTCTCCCTGCCCTGAAGATTTATTAAATTCGATAATATATTAAACCTGTTTGATACCTTTGTCAAGGCATCTTAATTGGGGGAACGATGTTTTTCGCTACTGATTTCAGCTTATTATCAGTCTGTTTCTTCCTGTGTTTTTAGCGGAATACATTGCCGCATCAGCTGCATCATACAGTTTGGTAAAGGTGCTGTTTTCCTTATCGGATATAGCAACTCCCATTGAGAAAGTTGCGTTCAGTTTTTCTTCTGCCAGTTTATCGTTTACCTTTTCGAAGGTCTCGCGCACTCTTTCGCGAATAAGCTTCTCATCTGCATCTGCATTAAAGAACATGGCTGCAGCGAATTCATCCCCGCCAAGTCTTCCGGAAATATCAGTCTCTCTCAGGCTTGACTTCAAAGCATTGCCGAGGGTTATAAGAAGTCTGTCTCCCGCTCTGTGACCGTAAGAGTCATTATATTCTTTGAAATAGTCAATATCCATCATTATGAAAACAGCCTTCGTATTTCTGTCCAGATTTCTCAGTTCCATGTCATTTATAAATGACGAATGGTTAAGGAGTCCCGTCAGAGAATCTCGCCTGTAGGTTTCCTCCCATATTTCCAGCCTGCTATCTGCATTTTTCTTTTCCTTGGATATGTACTGGGTTACCGTATGAGATTTAAGAGCCTCGAAGACAATAATCTCTGTTTTTTCGACTTTGGCTGCCGAATCGTAATATGGTCTTCCGAGACAGATAACATTTCTTTCGGTACCGTTTTTCATTACCATGGCGTGCTCAAGGTAAGCCAGCTGCTTCCTGGCAAGATGCTCGTTAACTTTGACATAGTACATTGCCCTTACTCTATCAGGAATAAGATCCGGCTGTCCCAATGACAATTTAGCGATATCTTCCTTCGAGTATCCTGTGAATTTCTCGAATCTGTCATCTACCTGAATAATCTTCTGTTTATCGTCAATCAGATATCGTATGTAAGGTACATCATAGATTTCTTCGTCGTCTGTATTATATTCGTTTTTTTCCTTAACTGAGGAAGGCTTGTAGTTTAACTCAAATATTTCCGGCGGCTCCGTGTTAACTTGTTCACCGTCATTTTCCCCTATGCCCTCATTCTCAAGAAGCTGAATAAATTCCGATACAACCGTAGGGTCAAACTGAGTCCCGGCATTGTCAATCAGTTCCTGCTTAGCCTCAGCCACAGTCATCTTTTTCTTATATGACCTTTTGCTTATCATCGCATCGTAGGCATCAACTACTGCAATAATTCTGGACAGAATCGGAATAGTTTCCTTCCTGAGACCGTCCGGATAGCCTTTGCCGTCCCATCTTTCGTGGTGATGAAGTATCGCCTCGGCGATATCCATATAATCCGTTGAGGAATTAGCTATTTCGTATCCCTTGTAAACGTGGGACTTAATAACATTCCACTCATCCTCCGTAAGCTTTCCCGGCTTGTTAAGTATTTCAAGGGGTACGCCGATTTTCCCTATGTCGTGAAGAACACAGAGCAACGCAAGTCTCGCCTCATCTGTATCCGTAAGTCCTATTCGTCTGCTTAGCTTGATTCCCAGATACTGTGTTCTTCGTACATGAGACTCTGTGTCAGCATCACATTCCTTGAGTGCTCTGATCAGAGAATTAAGAGTATTTGAACGCATGGACTCATCGTCCATCAGTTTCCTGGTCGCAACATTCTTTTCGGCTCTGAGAATAACATCCAGCATGTCCGGATATTCATCCTCAACAAGAATAAGAGCATACTGAAATGTTCCGCTGAATTTTATTCTCACGGACCCCATAATTCGAACTGCTTCATGTTCTGTAATTCCGGTGCTTATTGCTATAAGATTCGCGTCGTTTCCGCGGACAAAATACGTATCGGGAGGAAATTCATCTCGCAAAATCCCTGCAAGTTCACCTATAATCTGATCTCCCTTTCCCATGCCGTATGTGTTGTTTATCAGTGACAGTCCGTTTATGTCGCAGCAGGTTACAACCGCCGGTACATTGAACTTCATTTCCGATACGTTCAAATTAAAACCTTCCCAGCTGTGGAACCCGGTAATTATATCTGTTTCGAGTCTGGCATCCTCAAAGGTAATCAGCTTCCCAAGTTTGCGACCGCCGGCATTCTTAAGAATCTTGTAATTGCATATAAACGGAATGAAGTTTCCGTTTCTGTTTTCACGTACCCATTGAAAAGACTGGACATCTGCAGCTGTTTCCGTATTTATACGGATTTTGCATTTGTCTGTAAAGGATTCAAATGTCAGCCTTTCGTCAAAATCCACTTCAGGAATATATCTCTTGATTCTCTCGTTGCACAGAAACATGTTGTCATCATAGCCGAAAAGAACAATCCCAAGATCAAGGCTGTCAAATATGCTTGTTTTGAAAATACCTATCATTCCTTTTTTGGCATATACGAAACAGCACCAGTACAGGAATATTACAACTGCACTGTACAGAATGAGGGAAACATCCAGTCTGCCAATCAGACCGGGCACATCCGCATACAGGAACAGCGCATTTATCACGACTATTACCACAATGGCAATTGCAGGCAGTATATACTGCATTTTATATTCGGATGCAACTCTTTTAGCCGTTATTATGAGCATTACCAAGACCGCCGCAACAAGAATATAAGCATATATCAGATGCATTCTGTAAAGAGGCTTCATTATGTAAGAGAACATGGCAAAATCCACATCCATAAATGAGAAGCTCATCGCTATTTCCCTGAATGGATTGATTGTAAGCACGATGCAGTCAAACATAAGATATGCCAGACTTAAACCGATGAAAGCAACTGATAATCTGCTCCTTTTTCTTCCTGTGTAAACGAAAATAAACAGAACGCAGAAATTCAGCATCACGCTGATTGCCATAAAATAGAAACTGGTAAATAAAGAATTGATGAAATAGTCATCTGTCATTACAGAAACTAAATAAGTGGAGTCTGCAATTGCCGCGAAAACAGTTGCACTTCCCAGAAGGATTCCCTTCCTATTCTTTTTCAAAAAGGAAAGAACCGCAATAATTATATCAAAGGCCGCAATCATGACCGACAGAAAAACATAACTTAAAGTAAAAACCATATCAAGCTCCGTAACCCAATATGAACAGAATCATATTCATCGTTTTTGTATGCTGTATGTATTAATATTATACAGTTACATGGCAAATACTACAATAAATTTCTCACATCAACAACCTTGCAGCCTGCTGCTTCCGCCGCCTCCATGGCATAAGGAGAATCTTCATATACTGCTGTTTCGGCAGGGTTTACATCATGTCTGTCACATACCATTCTCCATATTTCCGGATTATCCTTGCCTGTTCCGAACTCGTCAGCCGAATATACAGCTTCGAATCCTTCCAGAATTCCAAGCCTGCGAAACGCCGCCCTGATGCAGTCAGCATCTGAAGTCGAGAGCGCAACAATTCTCGCTCCCTCCTCCTGCAGTCTTCTCAGGTGATTTAATGGGACATCAAAAGGCTTCAGTATTTCTGCGTACTGATTGTAAATAATGCCGGTAATATCTGATTTTATCTGATCCACGGTATCTGTAATCCCATAGTTTTCTATAAAATATTCAGAAACCTCCTTCAAGGTCATTTTCTCAATCCTGTCATAGAGATTTTCCGGGGATTTCCTGCCTTTGCCCGAGAGATAAATCCTCCCCAGATCATGCCACATTGACATGGAATCCAGTAATGTTCCGTCAACATCGAAAATATATAATCCGTACATCGTCTGTTTCTAATACTCTCCTTCAACTTTGAAACCGTGGTTCATAGGTCCGCTGCCCTTTCCCAGATCCAGCATGGCCTCAAGACATCCGCTTATATAACGTTTGGCTCTTTCCACCGAATCGTCGAGAGAATATCCCTTGGCCAGATTGGATGCTATGGCGCTTGACAGAGTACATCCGGTTCCGTGTGTATTGGGATTGTCTATTTTCTTCCCGCGGAACCACTTTATTTCGCCGTCTTTCCATAGGAGATCATTGGCGTCATTAATCTGATGTCCGCCCTTAACAAGAACCGAGCATCCGTATCTCCTGCCTATTTCCTCGGCTGCTTTAACCATTTCTTTTTCGTCGGTTATGGTCTTTGCCGAAAGTATTTCAGCCTCAGGAATATTCGGTGTCACCACCTCCGCCAGAGGGATAAGTTCGGATGTCAGAGTTTCTATGGCATTTTCTTCAAGGAGCCTCGATCCACTGGTTGAAACCATCACAGGATCCACAACAACATGCTTAGCACCATACTGTCTTAACTTATCTGCTATTGTTTCTATAAGTTTCGCGGATGATACCATGCCGATTTTAACTGCATCCGGATAAATGTCCGTGAAAACACTGTCAAGCTGTTTCCCCAGAAACTCCGGCGTCGATTCAAAAATCCCCGTAACTCCGGTTGTATTCTGTGCCGTTAGTGCAGTTACAGCCGTCATGGCATATACTCCATTAGCCATCATTGTCTTGATATCCGCCTGAATTCCCGCACCTCCGCCGGAATCACTGCCGGCAATCGATAATGCTGTCCTCATAACAGAACTCCTTTCGAATAATATTTTTACATATGGTTAAAGCGGACATGCCCGGTCACGGCATGTCCGCATTGTTAATTACAGTTATTATATGCTTCTATCCTTCTTCTTTCAAGACGGTGTCTTAAATTCCCTGATGTTCGGCTGATTTTCTCTTTTTCAGTTCCTGACGCACTCCGTCAACAAACACTGTTCCGTCTTCCTGAATTACAACTTCATGTTTCTTCTTGTCAATGGCGTTAACTATGAAGAAGACAATTGCACTTACAAGTATTCCGAACATAATCGGCGTAGTCGCTGTCAGGCCGTCTTTAATCAGGAACACCAGCACTGTGACAAAACTGCATACCAGCGACAGGAGTCCTGCCTTTGCACTGACTTTCTTCATAATGAATGCGAATACCAGCGGAATGAAGATACAGCCGGAAATGAACGCATAAGCCACATCCAGTGCTACAAGAACACTCTGAATCCAAAGAGCACATACAATTGCCAGACATCCTACGATTACAGCGATAATTCTTGTGACCAGAATTCCCTGCTTTTCTGACAGGTCCGGTTTAACCCCGCACACCAGGTCGTTATAAGCGACTGTCGCCGTACCCATAATTTCGCTGGATGCCGTGGACATAACTGCTGCAAGTGCAGCTGCCAGCAGAACGCCTCTTACTCCTGTCGGAGTGAATGTTGTTGTTGCCGTCGCAAAGGCCAGATCCGGATTTTCCATATTCGGCATGGCAACAACGAGACACATGCCGATGATTATTATCGCGATTGTGTATAAGAAAATGTATCCGGCAGCCATAGCCGTTCCTCTTCGAGCTGTTTTCGGATCCTTTGCGGTAAATGCTCTCTGCCATATATCCTGACCTCCCAGGAAACCCGGAAGATAAAGAAGAACATACGCGAAAATTTTAGCAAAACCTATTCCCGTCAGATCCCAGTGTGTAGCAGGCACAGCTTCAACAAAAGCTCCAAATCCGCCGATTCCGTGTATTGCCATTGCCGGACAGAGAATGCAGACTCCGAGAGTCATAATAACGAACTGAACAATATCAGTATACGTTACTGCCCACATTCCGCCGATTACAACGTATGTTAGAACTACAGCCCCGCCAATAAGCATTGATATCTGTGTAGACCATCCGAACATTACATTTACTATTGTTCCTACTGCAACTACCTGAACGACTCCAACCATGAACATGTATACCATCATTACTACGGCACTCAACACTCTGGCCTGTGGACCGTAAAACACGCCGAATCCTTCACAGGCACTGAGTATTCTCATGTTAGAGAGTTTTGTTTTCAGAAACAGGCTAAGCAGAAAAATACTGAAAGCTGCCACTCCGCCAAGCCATATTGCTCCGACACCGAAATTATATGACAGTGTCGTTCCGCCCATTGTCAGGGCTCCGCCAAGCACACATGCTGCCATCGCTGCAGTGAATCGCCATATTCCTATGTTTCTTCCCGCAACCATGAAGTCTTCTGTTGTCTTAGTCCTCTTAGCTGTCCAAATTCCTACTCCAACAAGCATAATCATGTAGCCGATAACTATTACAATGTCGATTGTTGTAAATTGAGTCATTTTACCTCCCACTAATACACCGGAACCTTCTCGATTTCCCTTTTTTGTGATTCAATAACAAATTGCGTCTCCAATTATACTCGTCTAAACATAATTTTTCAAGTATAATATTACAAAAATACTTATTTTTATTCTAAAATGTCATCACTTCAATATGAATATAAGTTCCCCCGGAGCAACCGGCCGGTTTTCCCAATAAAAAAGGAGCTGTCGCCCTGATTGATACAGTGCAACAACTCCTCATTACGCATTCATTTATATTTAGCAATTCACAAATACGATGTCACGCAACAATTCTTTCCTGAAGCAGATTGTTCAGTTTGTTAAGCTTTTGCGAATCCATGGCTTTCACGCCTTCGAGGCGATACTTGATTCCCAGATTTTCATATTTTGATTTCCCCATTGTATGGTAACCCAGAAGTTCAGCGCAATAGAGATTCTCGACATATTTGTGAATAAAGTCAGCAAGTTCACGTATATTCTCTTCGCTGTCATTGATTCCCGGAACTACAACCTGACGGATCCATACTTTAGTGTTATGCTTATTGGCCATGCTTATTACACGGTAGAGGCCCACCATGGAGCGGCCGCTTATTTCCCTGAACATGTCCTTCTCACTGTGCTTAACGTCAAGCAGAAGCATATCGGCTTCCCTGATTACATCTTCGGTATATTCATCCCACCATGTACCGCTGGTATCAATACACACATTGATATCGTTTTCATGAAGCACTTTTATTGCTTCCAGGAGAAATTCCCCCTGCATCATGGCTTCCCCTCCGGAAAAAGTAACGCCTCCTTCTTCGCCATAATACATCTTGCCTCTAAGTGCCGTGCGAAGCATTTCATCAATTGTAATTTCACTTCCTCCGCCGCAGCTCCATGTATCCGGGTTGTGACAATACATACATCTTGCCGGGCAGCCCTGCATGAAAAACACTGTACGTATTCCCGGTCCGTCAACCGCACCGAATGTTTCTATTGAATGAATCTTTGCTGTTGTCTTGCTCACTTTTATCTGCTCCTTAAACTTGCGATAAGTTTATACTTCAACGTGGAAAGTTCTTTCGATTACTTCTTTCTGATGTGCCTTTGAAAGCGCATTGAATCTTACTGCGTATCCTGATACTCTGATTGTCAGGTTAGGGTACTTGTCCGGGTTGTTATATGCATCAACAAGTGTGTCTCTGTTAAGTACATTAACATTCAGGTGATGGGCTCCCTGCTTGAAATATCCTGTAAGAAGATTTACAAGCACATCGTTTCTCTGTTCACGACTCTTACCTAATGCTTCAGGTACGATACTGAATGTATTTGATATTCCGTCCTGGCATGTATCCCAGCTGATTTTCGCTACAGAGTTCAGTGAAGCGATTGCTCCCTTCTCATCACGGTTGTGCATAGGATTTGCTCCCGGTGCAAACGGTGTTCCCGCACGTCTTCCGTCAGGAGTGTTTCCTGTTCTCTTTCCGTACATTACATTTGATGTAATGGTAAGAACCGACATAGTAGTTACTGCGTTTCTGTATGTAGGATGCTTGCGAAGTTCCGCAATTGATTTCTCGCTTACCGCTACTGCGATATCGTCAACTCTGTCATCGTCATTTCCGTACTTAGGGAAATCTCCTTCAGTTCTGTAATCTACGATTACACCGTTTTCATCAGCAATAGGCCATACCTTGGCATACTTTATTGCCGAAAGTGAATCGGCTGCAACTGAGAATCCGGCTACACCAAAGGCCATAAGTCTCTTGACTTCTGAGTTAAGGAACGCCATCTGTGAGCTTTCATAGTCATATCTGTCATGCATGAAGTGAATTATATTCATAATTCTGGCATAGAGGCTCATAAGCCATTCCAGATAAATTCCGTATCTTCTCCATACTTCATCGTAATCGAGAGGTTTGTCGAGAGGCATAGGATCCATCTGAGGTCCCAGATGTTCGCCGGTCTGCTCATCAACACCGCCGTTTATTGCCAGAAGCAGGCATTTAGCCAGATTGCATCTTGCTCCGAAGAACTGCATCTGTTCGCCCATCTGGATAGCTGATACGCAGCATGCGATAGAGTAGTCATCTCCATATGAAGCTCTCATCTTATCATCGTTTTCATACTGAATCGAGTCTGTATCTATAGAAACCTGTGCGCAGAACTTCTTGAAGTTTTCCGGGAGCTTTTCTGACCAGAGAACTGTAAGATTCGGTTCAGGAGCCGCACCCAGATTGTACAGAGTATTAAGTACACGGAAAGTGTTCTTGGTAACTCTGTGTCTTCCGTCAGCACCGATTCCTGCCAGACCTTCTGTAATCCACATAGGGTCTCCGCCGAAAAGTTCATTGTACTCGCTTGTTCTGAGATGTCTGGCAACACGAAGCTTCAGAATGAAATCGTCTACAAATTCCTGTATTTCTTCTTCTGTATATCTGCCTCTCTCAAGGTCACGTTCAGCGTAGATATCAACAAAAGTCGCTGTTCTGCCCAGAGACATTGCCGCACCGTTTTCTTCCTTGATTCCTGCCAGATATGCGAAATATATCCACTGAATCGCTTCCTTGACATCCGAAGCAGGCTGAGAAATATCGTATCCGTATTTTTCCGCCATAAGCTTTATCTGCTTGAGAGCCTCTATCTGGTTGCTGATTTCTTCAGCAAGACGGATATTTTCATCGAGGAGCGGTGAACGGCTTGCGATTTCCTCGTGATCCTTCTTTTTCTCTTCAATCAGGTAATCGATTCCGTAGAGAGCTGCTCTTCTGTAGTCACCTATGATTCTTCCTCTGCCGTACGCATCAGGAAGACCTGTAATGAATCCCAGATGTCTGGCCTGTTTCATTTCCTTTGAATATGCCTTAAATACGCCGTCATTATGTGTTGTAACATAATTGAACATGAAATCAATGTTCTCCGGAAGCTTCTCGCCATATTCTTCAAGTTCCTGTTTTACCATTCTGATTCCGCCGAATGGACAAATTCCGCGTTTGAGGGGTTCATCTGTCTGAAGACCGACAATTACATCTTTTCCTTCAATAATATATCCCGGATCAAAAGCATTGATACGCATAATTCTGCTCGCATCAACCTTAAGAGTTCCTCCTGCCTTACGTTCTGCCTCAAGAAGTTCCTGAACCCTGTTATTACATTCAGTTGTTCTGGCTGTAGGACCCTCCAGGAAACTTCCATCACCATCATATGGATGATAGTTCAGATTAATAAAATCATCTACATAGATTCTGTTGTTCCATTCGCCTTTGACAAAGCCTTCCCACTGTTTCATGTCCATTCGCACTACCTCCGTGTTTTCTTCACACCTTGCTTCAGATTCAAATTCAGATATATGTTGTGTTCTGTATCTTGTATACAGTATTACCCTTCAGTTCCCTATTTTAGATAAACTGATTACATTATTCAAGTGAAAATTTCTAATAAAAAAAAGCTCTAATTGTCTGACAATTGTGGCGCAATTTTGTACCGATTCTTGTATGTTTTTTTAGACAATTAAACCTTCCCGCCCTATGATATAATACTGTCGGAACTTATCACGAGTTTGCACTTTATTAAGGGGAATATATGAATCTGATAACAAATTTTACGGGAAGCCTTAAAAACGAATTCAAAGGCTATAACAAAAGCAGTTTCGTTAAGGATCTTATGTCCGGAATAACAGTTGCCGCCGTAGCGCTGCCTCTGGCTCTTGCCTTCGGTGTAAGCTCCGGTGCTACTGCTGCCGCCGGACTGGTAACGGCCATACTGGGAGGACTGGTCATGAGTTTCTTTTCCGGAGCATCATTCCAGATATCCGGACCAACGGGAGCCATGACGGCGGTTCTTGTCACTCTTGCAGCCAAATACGGCATGCAGGGAATATTACTGGCCACATTTATTGCAGGTGTTTTTCTTGTTGTTGCCGGTCTTTTTAAGCTGGGGCGAGTAATTTATCTGATTCCGTCATCAGTAATGACAGGGTTTACTTCCGGAATCGCAGTTATTATTGCGCTGGGACAGCTTGACAATTTCTTCGGTGTCAAATCCGAAGGCTCCATCGCTGTCGAAAAAGTCGCATCTTATTTCACAAACGGATTCGAGCCGAATCTTCAGGCCGTTATTATCGGTGTGGCTGTAATTGTATTTATGCTTATATGGCCAAAAAAATTTAACGAGAAAGTACCTTCATCACTTGTAGCAATTGTTCTCGTCGCAATTACGGTTCAATTCGTACACCTTGACGTCGATGTAATAGGCGATATTCCGAGAACACTCCTTCTCGAAGACAGGCTGTCAATCGGTGCTCTTAACTATCAGGTAGCCAGAGGAATGCTTGGTCCTGCATTTACCATTGCTGCCCTTTGCATGGTCGAAAGTCTTCTGTGTGGTGCCGCAGGCGGTAAAATGAAAGACGAAGAGCTTGATGCCGACAGAGAACTTGTCGCTCAGGGAATAGGCAATATGATAATCCCTATATTCGGAGGAGTTCCTGCTACTGCAGCCATAGCGCGAACAAGTGTCGCTATCAAGTCAGGCTGTGTAACAAGGCTTACAGGTATCATCCACGCGGTAATCCTGCTTCTTTCGATGTTTGTCCTCGGCCCTGTTATGAGCGATATTCCTCTTTCGGCTCTGGCAGGCGTTCTGATTGTTACTGCTTGGAGAATGAATGATTTCGCTAACATCAAGTACATATTCGGCCACAAGTTCAAATCCGGTATCATCAAGTTCACTGTAACACTTGTTGCAACTGTCTGCCTCGACCTGACAGAAGCGATAATAATCGGTGTTATTATTTCAGCTATTCTGCTGCTCTACAATATTTCGGACATCGAGATAAATATCAGAACCGCAGACAAGACCAGACTCGAAAAAGTCGGAATCCGTGTTGATGAATCATCCGATGAAATAAAGGTAGCATATCTTACAGGGATAATATTCTTCGCGGTTGTTGACAAGCTCCAGAAAGAACTTCGTGCACAGGAAAAGGCCACCAAGGTTCTAATCCTGTCAATGCGAGGTGTTCCGTCCATTGACCTCTCCGGAGTTCAGGCTATGACGGAACTGATTAAATTCATGCAGGAGCACGGTACTATCATATATCTCACAAGTGCACAGCCTGCCGTAATAAGCAAGCTGGAGCGAGGCGGCGTTATTGATCTTATCGGAAGAGAAAACATTTACAAAAGCGCCGAAAATGCTATCGAAGAAGCATATGAGGAACTTTAGAAACATAAAGAAAAAACCACGGTTAACATAACATCACCGTGGTTTTTTTAATGAAAACTTTTCAATCATTTCTGCTGCTTTTGCTATATTATCGACGCTGTGGCAATCTCCCGACAGTACGAAGTCGGCACCGCAGTCCATAAGATAGTCAAGTATCGGCTTTGACGGATAAGGCTCTGTTCTGTAACCTCGTATCATCCCGCCGAAATTAATTTCAAACAGCGGCGCTTCGTCTGCGGCAAGAAGTTTATCTGCAGCAGCCTTCCAGGCCGCAACGTAGCGCGGGTGACTCTCGTCGAAATATTTACCCTGACCGCCCTGTTCGCCGCCTCTGTTAAACTTTGTTACCAGATCAAAGTGACCTACAATATCTGCGCCTGTTTTTCGGCACACATCTCCCACCAGCCTGTAGTAATCTTCGCAAAGACTGTAGACATCACCGCCATAATCTTCTTCGATGGCCTGTTCCAGCATTTCCGGTGTATCATCTACCGACAGGCGGGAGGGCAGATAATGAACAGATCCTATCACATAGTCCCATCTGTCTGTCGGTTCCTCGGAGCAGTAGTCCTGTTCAATACCGCAAAGCACATTAATCTGCTCTCCGAATTCCATATCAAGCCTTCGAATTTCGTCTTCGTATTTATCAGTATCTTCCAGCGTCATGCACATTTCGGGATCGAAGTCTGTGTGACTGTGACCTGAAAATCCAATCGTACTCATTCCAGCATCAAGGGCAGCGAAAATCATTTCCTCCGGAGTATTTTTACCGTCACAGTAACAGGTATGCATATGGAGGTCTTTGCGCCCTTTTATCTCACTAAGCTTCACCTGTCATTTTCTCCTGCTTAACTTTGTGATCTATTACGTGGCGAGACGCCAGTTCTGAAGTAATATCCTCAAGGGATATGCCCGCTTCAACCATAAGCACCATAACATGGTATGCCAGATCGGCAATTTCATAAATGGTTTCAGCCTTGTCTTCGGCCTTTGCGGCAATAATTACTTCTGTAGACTCTTCTCCAACCTTCTTGAGGATCTTGTCCAGACCTTTTTCAAAGAGGTAAGTTGTGTATGAGCCTTCCTTCTTTTCTGTTTTTCTGCCTCTGATAAGGTCCATGAGACCTTCGTATGAAAATGCCGGCGCAGCTTCTTCCTCCATCAGAGGATAATCGAAGCACGACCATGTTCCCAAATGGCATGCAGGTCCGTCAGGCTGCACCTCAACAACTAGTGCATCCCTGTCACAGTCTGCCGTTATCGAAACTATGTGCTGATAATTTCCGCTTGTTTCGCCTTTGAGCCAGAGTTCCTGTCTGGATCTGCTCCAGAAGCATGTGAGCTTTTTCTCCATGGAAATTCTCAGACTTTCTTCATTCATGTATGCTAATGTCAGCACCTGCTTGGTGTTTGTATCCACAACGACAGCAGGTACCAGACCCTTTTCGTCAAATTTCACTTCACTGATATCTATCATCCTGAACCTCTCCTGTAAATTCAAAAATATTCTGCTATACAAGTCTTGCCGGAATTCCCGCATCTGCCATTGCTTTTTTTAAATCAGAAATAGCAACTTCTCCGAAGTGGAATATCGAAGCCGCAAGTCCTGCATCAATACTCGGAATCTCCTCGAACAAATCGATGAAATCATTTATACATCCTGCTCCGCCTGAAGCAATTACAGGTACACTGACTGCATCACAGACTTTTTTAAGCAAAGGCAAATCGAAGCCACCCTTAACGCCGTCGGTATCTATTGAGTTGACAACAACTTCTCCGGCACCGTCTGCAACACATTTCTTTATCCAGTCTATCGCTTCCATTCCCGTATTTTCTCTGCCGCCTCTTGAAAAGACTCTGTACACACCGTCTACCAGAGCGATATCAGCAGATATTACAACACACTGATCTCCGTAAAGCTTAGCCGCTTCACCGATAATCGCCGGATTTCTGATTGCTCCGGAGTTAACGCTGACTTTATCAGCTCCGCATTTCAGCACTCTGTCAAAGTCCTCAACAGAGCTTATTCCTCCGCCGACAGTCAGCGGAATAAAGACTTTGCTTGCAGTTTCCGTCAATATGTCGGTAAACAGTTTCCTTCCTTCACTGGATGCTGTAATATCATAAAAAACCAGTTCATCTGCTCCGGCCTTCGTATAATATTCCGCCAGTTCAACAGGAGATGCAACGTCTCCCAGTTCCTTGAATTTTATTCCCTTCACTACCCTGCCGTCTTTAACATCAAGGCAGGGGATAATTCTCTTAGTTATCATCTAGCTACCTCTATTGCCTCCTTCAGATCTATTGCTCCTGTATAATAAGCCTTGCCTATTATTGCTCCGTACATTCCCTCGGCCGCAAGACGCTTCACATCG
This sequence comes from Bacillota bacterium, assembly GCA_029008005.1. Lineage (GTDB taxonomy): Bacteria > Bacillota > Clostridia > Peptostreptococcales > Anaerovoracaceae > Lentihominibacter. The sequence continues at coordinate 37,520 of JAQXIX010000019.1, forward strand.
TCTATTGTCGATACACCGCCCGAGGCTACAATCTGCATTCCGAATTTTTCAGAGAGCGTCTGATACATTTCGTGGTTGGTTCCTTCCATCGCTCCGTCCTTCGAAATGTCAGTCACATTAATTCTCTCAACACCGATTTCCTGCAGGTAGCGACAGAAGGGTATAAGCTCCATATCAGACTTCTCTTTCCATCCTTTTATCGCAACGTATCCGTCCTTCACATCTACGCCTACCACAATCCTTCCGCCGTATTTTCTCACGGCAGCTTCAAGAAAGTCTCTGTCCTTTACTGCAGCCGTACCAAGAACAACCGCATCAATCCCGGCCTCCATGTATCTGTCAACAACTTCCATGCTTCTGATACCTCCGCCTATTTCGCAGGGACACCCTGCCGCCTGCTTTATAGCTGTTACCGTATCAAAGTTAGGCGTGTTTCCGTCTCTGGCGCCTTCCAGATCCACTATATGAATCAGCTCCGCTCCGCAGGTCGCGAAATCCTCTGCTATTTCCGCCGGATTGTCACTGTACACAGTCATGTCTTCGTACTTTCCCTTAAGGAGCCTTACTGCCTTACCGTCTATAATATCTATTGCCGGAAGTATTATCATTTACATTCCCCCTATTTCACAAAATGCTCTGAGGATTTTCATTCCCACTTCTCCGCTCTTTTCCGGATGAAACTGACATCCGAAAACGTTTCCGTCAGCTACTGCAGCAGTAAGCTCTGCACCGTATTCAGTAGTTGCAATGGTTTTGTCGCCGCAATCGGTTCCGTAAAAGGAATGGACGAAATAAACACAGTCACCTTCGTTAACATATTTGAACAAAGGACTCTTCTCTCCCCGGAACTTCAGACCGTTCCATCCTATATGCGGAATTTTATAGTCCGCCGGCACAACATCCTTAATAGGCACAACGCTGCCCTTAATAAGGCCAAGGCCTTCGTGTTCACCGTACTCATAGCTTTTTTCAAGCAAAAGCTGCATACCGAGACAAATTCCCATTAATGGTTTGCCTCCCTTAGCCACTTCCGTTACAAGATCCGCCATCCCCGTCTCTCTAAGCTTGCATGCGGCATCCTCGTAGGCACCTACGCCCGGCAGAATAATTCTGTCTGCATTTCTTATTATTTCAGGATCGGAAGTCACTACTGCTTCACGCCCTATGTATTTCAGAGAACTCTGAAGAGAGAAAAGGTTTCCGACTCCGTAGTCAATTATTGCTATCACTATAATACTCCTTTCGTGGATGGTATCTCGTCTGCGAAATCAGCATCGATTTTCACAGCCTTCCTCATTGCTCTTGCCGTTGACTTGAACATACCCTCAATAATGTGATGGGAATTTGTTCCCGCCAGCTTTTTCTGATGCAGATTACATCCGGCATTTCTTACGAAACCATACCAAAATTCGCTTACAAGCTCCGTATCGAAGCTTCCCACTTTCTCAGTCGGTATATCTGCATCAAAGGCGAGATAATCTCTGCCCGAAAAGTCAACTGCCGTAAGGAGCAGCGCCTCGTCCATCGGGATAATCGCATCACCATATCTGATGATTCCTTTTTTATCACCTAGAGCCTGCTTGAACCCTTCACCGAGAACAATTCCGATATCCTCGACGGTATGATGGTCGTCAACGTATGTATCGCCTTCGCACCTGAGTTCAATATCGAATCTGCCGTGCTTAGCGAAAAGAGTCAGCATATGATCCATAAATCCCACACCTGTCTCTATTTGACTTTTGCCTGTGCCGTCCAGATTCAGCTTAAGCTCAATATCGGTTTCTGCAGTTTTTCTCTTTATCTCCGATGTTCTCATTTCTTTCTCCTAAGACTAAATGATTTCCTTTAATGTATTAATGAAAGCCTCCATTTGCTCGCGGCTTCCTATAGTTACTCTATTATACTGGGCAATGCGTTCCTTAGTAAAATGGCGCACGAGAATTCCTGCCTTCTTTAAATCTTCATAAAGCTTCCCGCCATCGTAATCCGGATGCTTCATAAAAACAAAATTGCCAATTGAATCTGTAAGCTCGAAACCCAGCTTCTTCAGCTCACTGACAGTATACTGCCTGTTCTCAATGATTTTGCGGCAATTTGACATTGTATATTCGTCATCCTCAAGAACTCCGATTCCCGCAGCCATGGTCATGCCGTTTATATTGTACGGGTTGGTCGAATTCCTGATTGTGTTAAGATCGCTGATTATTTCTCTGCCGGCAATGCCGAATCCCAATCTGGCCCCGGCCATGGATCTGGATTTCGAGAAGGTCTGTGTTACAAGGAGATTATCATACTTCTCCACCAAAGGCACACAGCTTTCACAGCCGAAATCCACATAAGCTTCATCCACAACTACTACTTTATCGCGGTTGCTCTCTATTATTCCCTCAACTTCATCACGTGAAAGAGCAATTCCCGTATGTGCGTTAGGATTTGCAATAAACAATGTTCCTCCGGCCTTTGCATAATCCTCCGGACTGATGCGAAAATCCTCCGTCAGAGGGATTTCTCTGTACGGAGCACCGTTCATATCGGCGAAAACCGGATAGAACCCATAAGTAATATCCGGGAAAACCGCCGGTGTCTTCTCGTCACAAAAAGCCATAAACGCAAAGTTCAGCACTTCATCCGAACCGTTTGTCAGAAGCACGTTATCCTTCGTCAGCTGCACTCCGTATTTCCCCGCTAAATATTCCGCGAGACTCTCTGCCAGAGCTTTGCAGTCGGGATCCGGATAGAGCTTCAGTCTCTCTATCGCATCTCGCGCTCTCTCACATGCCTTCGGTGAGGCCGGATAAGGCGACTCATTTGTATTCAGTTTTATGTACTGCTGATCCTGCGGCTGTTCCCCGGGAACATACGGCTCCAGGTCAGCGAATCTGTAACTTAAAAATCTGCTCATTTACTTACTTTATCTGCTCGGCCATTCTGCCGGCAATTTCCTCTATCTGTTTGTTCTTAAACTTAAAGCTTGATTTATTCGATATCAGTCTGGCGCTTATGTGTGAAATGATCTCAACAACCTCCAGATTGTTTTCTTTTAATGTCGTTCCCGTTTCAACCAGGTCCACTATTACATCGGAGAGCCCCAGAATCGGAGCCAGTTCAATTGACCCGTTCAGGTGGATGACATCAATATCTCTTCCTGTCGATGCGTAGAATTCTCTCGCAACATTTGTAAATTTAGTGGCAACCCTCAGGTCACTGTCAGGATCTTCGACATATCCCTTAGGTGCCGCCACAGACATTCTGCATCGTCCTATGTTAAGATCCAGAAGTTCATATACATCAGATTTGGCTTCCATCAGTATGTCTTTTCCCACAACACCGATATCTGCTGCGCCTCTTTCTACATAAATAGCTACGTCTGACGGCTTTACCCAGAAATATCTCACGCCCTTTTCGGCGTTTTCGAATATGAGCTTTCTGTTTTTCTCACGGATTGACGGACATTCGAAGCCGGCCGCCTCAAACATATCGTAAACCTTATCTCCAAGTCTGCCCTTCGGTAGTGCGATATTGAGCATCTCAGCCACGGATGACCACCTCCTCTCCATCGAATTTCGGAAGCTTACCCAGATTATCCATGTAAACTGCGAAGCCGATAGCTTTTGACTTCCTGTTCATATTTCTCATCAGCTTATCGTACTGTCCTCCCGAAAGAACTCCGTCAGGCACACCCTTAACGAAACCCTTAAAGAAAATCCCGTTGTAGTATTTCAGATCGCTTACAACAGAAAAATCAAGATTAAGCATATCCTCAAATCCCGATCCCTTAAAGGCTTTCACTATGCCCTTAAGCCTTTTGATACAGTCTTCGTACCGGTCTCCCACACCTGCCTTCTCAAAGGCTTCTTCAAGCTGCGGAATAATTATTTCCGGTTTGCCGTAAGTTGTAACCAGGGTTTTAAGAAGCTCACTTCTGGCAGGTCCGATATCGTAATCTCTGCACACCTGAGCCAGTCCGTGAATGTTTTTCTTGCCTATTTCTTCCGCAATTCTTTCTTCTGCTTCCCTTGAAACTTTGCAGCTGGCAATAAGCTGCGAAAGAATATCCAGATTCGAAATATCCAGCACCGCTTCATCCGAAAGGATGTTAAGGCTCTCAGCAGCCAGAAGCAGCACCTCGCAAATGCATTCGTCATCAACCTTGCCCAGGCATTCCAGTCCCACCTGCATTATTTCCTTAAAGTAATGAGTCTTCGGCGAAACTCTGTAAACATTTTCGTTATAATAAAGTTTTCTTATGTCGTTGCCGATATGTCTGTTGTTTTTCACTATAGAAAGTGTTACGTCCGGCTTCAACGCCATAAGCATTCCATCTGTGTCTGTAAATGTGATTATGGACGCATAGTCCATGAAATCTCTGTTGTCTGCATACAGGTCAAAGGCCTCAAATTTGCTCATTTTAAACATGGAAAAACCATGACTTGCGTACAGGGCCCGTAGTGCAAACATGGCTTTTTCTTTGTTGCTTAATTCTGTTAATCTAATCTCCATTTAGTACTTACGTTCCTTCTCTGTTTTTTTCCTCTCAATGCTTTCATTATACTTTTCTATAGTATCGCATTAACGCTTTATCTCGTTAAATAACGAAATCACACTAACACTATAACAAAAACACCGCATTCTGTCAAGAATGAACGGATGTACCTTTTATTTTACTATATCTCCGACTCCCGGTAAAATCATTGTCGGCTGATATGCATATTTTGACGGTGTACTTTCATCTGAAATTCCCGACAGAACCAAAACTGTCGCAACACCGCTTTCTGTTCCTGCCACAATATCCGTATCCATACGGTCGCCTATTATCACGGCCTCATCCGAGTGACATCCCAGCAGTCTCAATCCTGTTCTCATCATCAGCGGATTAGGTTTGCCGCAGAAATACGCCTGTTTGCCTGTTGCCATTTCAATAGGTGCAACAAGAGCTCTGCAGGCCGGGGCAATTCCGTTTTCAATCGGACCCGACACATCGGAGTTGGCACCGATAAGCTTTGCCCCTTTTACAACCAGATTTACTGCCTTTGTCAGAGTTTCGAGGGAATAACTTCTCCCTTCGCCTATCACAACATAATCGGGATTAACATCATTCATAACGATTCCCGCATCGTACAGGGCATTTGTCAGACCTGCCTCGCCCACTGCATACACAGAACAGCCGGGTTTCTGTTCTTTAAGGAACTCTGCTGTCGCCAATGCGCTCGTATAAAAGTGTTCTTCCGGAACATCCAGTCCCATGCGCAAAAGCTTCTGGCGCAGTTCCTTCTGTGTCATTCCGCTGTTATTTGTCAGAAACAGATATTGTTTATTTTCTCTCTGAAGCCAGGATACAAACTTCTTTACTCCCGGCAATAATCTGTTGCCATGGTAGATTACCCCATCCATGTCACAGATAAATCCCTTCTTGGAATTAAAATCAATCATAATATTTCACCTCATTTTCTTTGAGGATATAATATCAGATAAAAGTAAAATCCGCTCCCTATTTTTGTGAAGTATTCGTAAAATCTTCCAGCATTCTGTCAATTGATTTTCTTGCTTTCTTTGCTGTCTCTTCAGGAAGCTCTATTTCCTCGCCGCCTTTGCCGACGAGAACATTGTAAACATCCATAAGCGTTGTAACCTTCATATCCATACATGTGAGATTTACTGACAGCGGGTAGAATGACTTATCCGGCGCATCGTACTGAAGATGTTCCACTATACTGTTTTCTGTGCCGATTATAAATTCCTTCTCCTCAGATTCCTTTGCGAATTTCATAATTCCTGTTGTTGAACCAATATAATCGGCATGCTTCACTACTTCAGGTCTGCATTCGGGATGTACCAGCAGCAGAGCATTCGGATGAAGTTCTCTGGCTTTCAGGACTTCTTCCTCTGTTATTTCTGCATGTCTTGGACATCCGCCCGGTACAAATTTAAATTCCTTCTCAGGCACCGATGCACTTACATATGCACCGAGATTAGGATCCGGTATGAACAGAATCTTGTCTGCATCAATGCCTTTGCATATTTTCACTGCCGAAGATGATGTTACGCACACATCTGCTTCTGTCTTCAGTTCAGTGCTTGTATTAATGTAAGCAACTACGGCATATCCCGGATTTTCCTCGCGAAGTCTGCGAACTGCCGCAGCATCGTACTGGTCTGCCATAGGGCATCCTGCCAGAGGGTTCGGCATGAAGACTTTCTTATCCGGTGACAGGATTTTGCATGTTTCCGCCATGAAACGAACGCCGCACATAATTATGTTTTTCCTTTCATCTGCAGCCGCTTCAACTGACAGACCGTATGAATCTCCCACGTAGTCTGCTATTTCACAGATTTCCTGCCCCTGGTACGCATGCGCCAGTATGCAGAATCCTTTTTCTTCTTTTAATCTGTTTATTTCATTCTGTAATTCTTTAACTTTCATAATCCTCTTCCTTTTCCCATGTCAAAAGCGGTGCCAGCAGGCCTGCTTCTCGCAGTTTCTCTTCAATAAGATCCAGTGTAGCTTCGCCGGATGCTTCAATAAGATGATAGTGATAGCCCATCGTCGTATCTCCAAGGAGCTTGGAGCTGCTGTCTTTTATTTTCTCCAGAAACTGTTTCACATCCTGGCGAGATTCGATTTTCAGCTCCGCTGTTATTTTGCCGTATATACGATGACTGATGCTGACATTTTTAACCCTGCCGCCAAGATCGACAACAGTTGTCAGTTCTTCCTCCACCTGTTCTTCACCATGCCGTGTTTTGAATTCCCTGGAAAACACCTGTGGCACAGTAATCAGGTACCCTCTGTTTGTGGAGAGTATATGATTGCCTGCCGCCCGCAGAACCGCAATATCCTGCACAATAACCTGACGGCTTACCTGGTAATCAATAGCAAAGACTTTAGCCGATATTGCTTCTTCCGAAGAATGAAGGCGTTTCAGTATTTCTTCACGTCTCTCTTCTGTCTTTAATCTCATGGATTTTGCTCCTTCTTTCGGCATACTATTCAACGGGGTGAAGATTCTTCATCGAAATGTCGAGAATCGGTGATGAGTGAGTAAGCGCTCCGCTGGAAATATAGTCCACACCAATATCCTTCAGCATTTCTATCTTCTCTTTCGTAACATTCCCGGAGCATTCGGTTTCGGCACGTCCCGCAATAATTTTAACTGCTTCCTTCATCTGATCACTTGTCATATTGTCAAGCATAATTATGTCTGCACCGGCTTCTGCCGCTTCCCTTACCTGTTCCAGGGTTTCGACCTCAACCTCTGTTTTTCTGACGAAAGGCGCATAGGCCTTTGCTCTTTTTATGGCTTCCGTAATGCTCCCGGCCGCACCTATATGATTATCTTTCAAAAGCACCCCGTCAGACAGATTGTATCGATGATTTGTGCCGCCGCCTGCTTTCACTGCGTATTTCTCGAAAACACGGCAGTTAGGCGTTGTCTTCCTTGTATCGAGAAGAGTGATTCCCGTTCCCTCAAGAAGCTTCACGGTTTCACGTGTGTATGTGGCTATTCCGCTCATGCGCTGAAGATAATTCAATGCCACTCTTTCTCCCGACAGAAGGACACGAATATCTCCTGTAACTTTCGCGAGAAGCTGTCCGTTGTTTACCTGATCTCCGTCAGCTGCGAAAAATTCCACCTGCACTTCAGAATCAAGAAGCTTGAACACACGCTCAAAGACTTTTAACCCGGCGATAACTCCCTCTTCCTTGCATATAAGGTCAACGGTTCCCTTCCGGCTTTCAGGCATTACTGAATTCGCTGAAACATCTTCATATGTAATATCTTCCTGCAGCGCCATCATTATCAGCTTGTCTGCATTTATTTTCATAGTAATGTCATTCATTTTATTCACCAATTTTTTCTAAAACCATTTCTCTGTACTCGGCGAAAATCGCATCCTGTTCCTCGTAGAGCTTAGGGTCTACCTCTGGGAATTCCATTTCTTTTTTCCCGTTTCCGAATAATATTTCGTCGGCTGCCTGCCTTGCGAATACCAGTGATTCAAGAAGCGAGTTGCTGGCAAGACGGTTTTTGCCGTGTACACCGTTGCAGCTTACTTCTCCGATGGCAAAGAGGCCTTCCATGGATGTCTGACTGCTTAATTCCACAGCGATACCTCCCATGTGATAATGCTGAGCAGGAACTACAGGAATCGGCTCTTTCGTAACGTCATAGCCTTCTTCAAGACAATGCTTGTAAATATTCGGGAAGTGGCTCATAATTTCTTCCTCACCTATCGGTCTGAGGTCTTCCCAAACGTAATCCGTGCCGTCTTTTTCCATTTGTTTATGAATGGCCTTTGAGACTACATCTCTAGGCTGGAGTTCGTCGACAAATCTGTTCATGTTCTTGTCCAGGAGAACTGCTCCTTCACCTCTTGCCGATTCTGAAATGAGAAATCTGCGGCCTTTCTTTTCTGAATAGAGAGTCGTCGGATGTATCTGAACGAAATCCAGATGTGCGACCTCCACACCGTGTTTCATGGCTATTGCCAGTGCGTCTCCCGTCAGATGAGGGTAGTTCGTCGAATTCTTATACAGACCTCCGATTCCTCCACAGGCAAAGACCACGTAATCTGACATAATCGAAAATACATGACCGTCTTTATCCGATGCCACTATTCCGCCGCAAACGTTTTCGGCGGATATAATATCGATCATAGTCGTATATTCCATTATCTCGATATTCTTTCTCTCCTTCACACGCTGAAGAAGTGTTGATGTTATTTCCTTACCTGTAACATCTTCGTGAAAAAGAATTCTCGCCTGGGAGTGTGCGCCTTCCTTTGTGAAGTCCAGCTCACCGTTTCCGTCTCTCTCGAAATTCACTCCGTATCTGATAAGCTCGCGAATCACTCCGCTGGAGCATCTGAGCATAAGGTCAACTGCCTTCTCGTCATTTTCATAGTGACCGGCACGCATTGTGTCTTCGAAATAATCATTATAATCTTCGTCGCCTCTCAGCATACAGATTCCACCCTGTGCCAGATATGAGTCCGATTCATCGACACTTTCCTTCGTAATCATAAGTATTCTTTTGCTGTCCGGGAAACTCAAGGCGCAAAAAAGGCCGGCTGCCCCGGTTCCTACAATTGTAACGTCATATTGTCTTTTCATAATCTCACCATTTCGCTGCATTAAGTTGATTTGATCCTGATTATTATATGATGTAGTGTGTTTATGTGTCAATTTATATACGTTGTCATGTGTCACGTTTTATGACAAGACACTTATTGTTTTGAGGTATTTTTGCATTATTCCCTGTTTGGGTCGCCTGTCCGGCGCTTTGCCACGAGCAAATGCCGTAATCGTTGTTTTTTGAATTAACTCGTGGCAAATCTAAGTCTTATATCTCCCTATGTAACGCAAAAGACCCGGAAGTCCGGGTCTTCTGTTTGTTATTATATATTCTATGCTTGCACTCTCCTTCTGATGAAGAAAAGTACAAGGAGGAGAAGTCCTATTCCGCAAGGCAGTGATACCAGTGCGCTCTTTGTGAAGCCTGCAATTATGTAGGTCACAAAGGATACCCCTGCTGCTGTCAGTGCGTAAGGCAGCTGTGTTGCAACGTGGTCAACGTGGTTGCAGCCGGAGCCTGCCGATGCCATGATTGTTGTGTCCGAAATCGGTGAGCAGTGATCTCCGCAAACAGCTCCCGCCATGCAGGCCGAAATGGATATAATCATCATCTGAGGATCCGTTCCCTGGAACACCGCCACTACGATTGGAATCAGTATTCCGAAGGTTCCCCAGGATGTTCCCGATGCAAAGGCAAGAACGCATCCGATAAGGAATATGATTGCAGGCAGCAGCGACATCAGGGATTCTGCAAAGGCAGAGGTGATGCCTGCCACAAACTCGGCAATTCCCAGGCTGTCAGTCATAGCCTTTAGTGTCCATGCCAGCGTCAGAATGAGGATCGGTGCAACCATTGCCTTGAATCCTTCAGGAATGCAGTCCATTGCAGCTGTGAATCCGATGACTCTTCTGAGCAGGTAGTATATTATTATTATAATCAGTGAAACGATACTGCCCATTGCCAGAGCAACAGATGCATCGGCTCCTGAGAAGGCTTCTATGATACTTGTTCCGCTGAAGAAGCCGCCTGTGTATACCATTGCCACAACGCAGGATACTATCAGCACGATTACAGGGAAAATCAGGTCGATTACGAGACCCCTTGAGGCCTTTGCATCATCGTCTGCAGGTGCAGAACCCTGCTGAACGTTTTCCCGAATTCTGTCTGTGTATGCTTTCATCTTGCCGTAATCGAACTTCATTCCTACGATAGCGAACATCATTACGATTGTGAGAATCGCATAGAAGTTAAACGGAATGGCCTTGATGAAAAGTGTAAATCCGTTTGTTCCTTCAACGAAGCCTGTTACTGCAGCCGCCCAGGATGAAATCGGTGCGATGATGCAGATTGGTGCGGCAGTGGCGTCGATAAGGTAAGCGAACTTGGTTTTGCTTATTCCGTGCCTTTCCATGAGAGGCGACATAACGCTTCCCACTGTGAGGCAGTTGAAGTAGTCGTCTACAAAGATCATTATTCCCAGAATGATGGTTGCGAACTGAGCTCCCACAGGAGTCTTGATGTGGGTTGCTGCCCATTCTCCGAAGGCTGCTGAGCCACCTGTTCTGTTCATCAGCGCAACCACAGTTCCCAGAGCAACCAGGAAGAAGAGAATGCCGACATTATATGAATCTGCGAGGGATCCTATGATACCGTCCTGAAGTATGTGATTCAGAGCGGCAACCGGATGTCCTCCAGAATAGAGAAAGCCTCCGATTACGATTCCGATAAACAGCGAGCTGTAAACCTCCTTCGTAATAAGGGCCAGAACAATTGCTACCAGGGGCGGAATTACCGACCATACTGTAGCATAAAGTGCAGGCTCCGCAGCGTCATCTGCTGCGAAGCAGAGTAGAGGGCAGAAGATAATCATTGCTCCCGCCATCATAAGGCTGTGACATAATCTGTTTCTCATTTTTTTCCTCCAATTTCCGATAAGTTTCATCATCTAAAAAAGCTGCACCCTATCGATGCAGCTCAGGTTTATCGGGTAATCCGAGGTGTCTTCGCTTTATCGATAGCGCCTCCATCCCATATTCGGGACGGGAGTCCGCAGCATGTTCTGCTGCGTCCCAGAAGCTCTTCACGCCTGAAGAGCCCTTCGGCGGTATCTCCTTTCTCCGGTTTCTCTGGCTGCCGCCTCCACCGGGTACTCTTATCTACCGCGCCTCTATCAGCTTACAGTTAGAAAGTCTAATCGTATTTTTGTGAATTGTCAACACCTTTTGGGGAGTTTTTTATGTATTTTAACAGAAACATGAGGGTGCTACTTTCTCACGGCAGTATATCCCACCATTGACACCTGCTCACCCACCTCATTTCGCGGGAAATGCATCTCGTTCCCCCTGGTGGTTCCAAGGAGTTTGACCTGACGTATGCCCAGCCCGTTTGCCTTCATGCTCCCCTTGAATTTCGAAATCGGGAGCTTGTCGGCGGGGTACTCAGGATGGTCTTTTTTCACGTTTTGAACGGATTTCGGAGCGTCCTTATAATCCCCCATTACACCAATCAGCAGTCCGTTGCTTTTGAGAAAACCACTGATTCTGTCGTATATGAAGCTTCCGTATGTGCAGAGACTGTTGGTTACGGAATAATCATCAATATATATGTCAATTGACTGCTTCCTCAGGGGCACCTGATCGATTCCCCCTGCCATGAACACCAGCTGCAGTCCTGTGTCTGTCAGGTATTCCCGCAGCCGTTTTATTCTCTTGACTGAAGGATCAATTACAACATAAGTGTTTTTCCTGCTGAAATCATTGCAGAACCTGAGAAGAAAGTTGCATGTGAAAGGTCCGAACATAACCATCTGGGAATAATCGCTTTCAGGCATGCTTTGATACATGTAGAGAGAGCCTTTATCCAGCAGCATTCTGTAAACACCGCTGTATTCATCTGCCGCCGAGTATACGGAGTCCACATTGTTGAACCATTTGAACGGGGTATCCTCTTCGCAGTCATCGCACAGCACAATTCCATCGTTGATGGCTGCATGGTATCCGCAGCTGCAGGTTATATCTCCGTCGTGGAGCTGACCGTTCTGTATGCTGGTGTTATCCATGGAAACAGGTGCACCGCATCCGGGACAGTATAGATAAGGAATAAATGAAAAAGGAATTCCGGGTGATGTCCCTTCCTGCCTTTGCACGTTGATGTTTGAGAATCTGTCAAGGTGATTCTCCAGCAGCTCCAGGGATTTGTGTATCCGTTCCTGCTCTCCCCTGAGTTCATCTATCTTGTCCCGGATGAGATCCTGTACTATCTGTATGACGGTTTCGTCCCGAAATCTGGATGTCTTCTCCAGAAAAAACAGAAGTTCTATCTCCTCCAGGGTGAATCCGCAGGCTTTGTAATCAAGGATTTTTTCCATATCCCGGCAGCAGTTCTCGTCAAAGGCGTACTGGTTGTTCCTTCGCTGGGGCGTAAGCAGCGCGCTGTCGATGTAATAGCGGATTGCCGTTACATTAACACCGTATTTTTTCGCAAAATCTCCAATTCTCACCTCACACACCTCCTTATGTGGATTATATCAGACATCTCCACTGAGCTGTAGTTTTTATTCTGTATTGAAGTTTTCTCCATGCATATTAAGCTATGCCTCAAAAACGCTGTTGTCCCTCCCTTCACTCAAGGTGTTATTCTTAAGCTGAAAAGAGAGACTGAACTGTTATTCATATTACGGAGGTGAGATTCATGAAAAACTACGAAAGAGTTATTGTAACCAACAATCCTGCAACTGAGAGGTCCTACAGCAAATCAGACAAGGTTATCTTCATGGAGAATGCCACTCCTCATGAGGTTTACACCAGGGCAAAGGAGTATATTGAATCCGGAGGCAGACTGATCAGGCCTGTTCTGAAGGACAAGACTTCTTACTATGCCACCGTTGGAATCTTCTTCCCGGGGGATACTCCTCCTACACCGTGGAATCTCAGGGAAATCGAGGCTGCCTGCCGGGCAACTGAGGGGCTGTCCCATGTCATTGACAGCAGGCGGTCCCATCAGCTGGCAGAAATGAGAAAGAACGGTCCCGAACACAGAAAATCAATGAGATAGCACATCAGCAGTATATATTTTTTTGCAAATCGGATGCATTTTTCCCTGATGTTGGTATAGAATAGTATCGTGTCGGGACAGAGAAGTCCGGCAGGAATTCTATGAAT
>JAQXIX010000020.1 GCA_029008005.1 Bacillota bacterium
AACAGTAAGAAGCTTCAAGGAGATACTCGAAGGAAAGCACGACGAAATACCGGAGCAGCTGTTCCTGTTTGCGGGAAGCATAGACGAAGTAGTTGAGAAGTACGAACAGAGCAAGAAGGAAGCATAGATATGGCTAACAGTATTAAGCTTGAAATAATGACCCCTTCGAAGAGATTTTACAGAGGGGATGTGGATCTTGTTATCGTGACCACCCTCGAAGGAGACGAGGGTTTCATGGCAGGGCACATGTGGGCATGCAAGCTTCTGGAGGTTGGAGAACTTTGGATTCAGGAGCATGGCGCCGGTCCGGACGAATGGAGAGTTGCGGCAGTTGCCGGAGGCTTCATTGAAGTCAAGGACAGTATTGTAATATATACCGATGCCGTGGAGTGGTCCGAAGATATTGATATGGAGCGAGTTCTGAGTGAGAAAGCAAAGGCTGAAGACTGGCTCGTTCACAATGAAGGCACAGCCAGTGAAAAGGATATTAAGCTGGCGAAGATTGCCATTGCCAAAGCCGAAACAAGAAGTAATGTTGCCGAGGGTGGCAAGAGGCATTAATTCTTCGAAAAAAAACAGCTGTTGCATTGATTACTCAGTGCAACAGCTTTTTTGTTGATAACTTAAATATTAATTGTGCCTTTCGCCAGTATTGCCGCGGAGCCTCCGATGCGTATTGAAACTTCATCTCCGTCAAGAGCGGATACAGAAGATATTCTTGAAGGCCTGTTCATGGCTTCGCCCTGAATAAAGGAAGCTTCCCCCGGTTCAATAAGCTTGTTTTTAATAAGATAAAATGTAAGTGCGCCGTTGGCTGTTCCCGTGGCGGCTTCTTCATCAATATCATAAAGAGGTGCGAAGTTTCTGCAGAAAGCAGCAGCCGTGCCGGATCCCATGTTTCCTGTACCGCAGACAGTATCGGATGCGCAGGAGCAGTCTAAAGTCCCGCCCTCCAGAGTGAAGGCGTGAACGCCTGTTACGGAATACTTTTCCGAAAGCCTGGATAAAGCCGGGAAATCAGGACTGATTGCTTCGAGATCGTCGCGAGTTGCGACAGGCATAATAATATCCGGGAGACCGGTGGATATTATTTGAGGAAGCATACCGTGAGGTTTCACTCCATCAGCAGATAATCCCATGATAGAGTACAGCTCCTCAAGCTTGTCCGGCTCACTTATTTCCCCGCAATACTCCGGTTTGGCCATGTCCATAAAAACATTGTCATCTCCGATACTGATATGGAGCTCCCCGGCTGCCGTTATATTAATGCATGTATCTCCGGCAGAAATGTATCCGGCGTCCTTGAGACAGCAAAAGGCCGCGATAGTCGCGTGACCGCAAAGATCCACTTCCGCAGCAGGAGTGAAATACCTGATGTTGAATGTATCATCGGAAAGGGGTTTGATAAAAGCCGTTTCCGAATAACGCAGTTCTGCGGCTGTCTGGCGCATGACTTCATCTGCAGGAAAGTCGGAATCCTTATCGAGAATTACAACTCCGGCGGGATTGCCGCAAAAGAGATCTTTTGCAAAGGCGTCTGCAATATAAAATTTCATGATTCTCACCTCGGATCATTAGTATTCTTTGAGTTAAATCATATCACAAATAATATAAAAAAGGTATAATTAAGAAAAGTGTATTTAGCAGGAGGTATAGAGGGATTAAAATGAAAAAAATAATAGTGTGTGCAGTAAGTCTGGCTGTTTTGGCGGGGGTTTACTGGGCGGAAGTAACGGGGATACTTACAGACAGAGCTTTTCACGGGCTGGAGCTTTTGCTTATTCTGCCGGCAGTTCTGGTTGCCGGGCATCGAGAGGCGGCACCGGATGAACAGCTTGAAACATTTACGGAGAAAAAGGAAAAGAGAACAAAAGACTACGTACATATTGCTGTTGCATCGGCTGCAATACTCTCGGCGGCCATATGGTGGGGTCTGTTGGGAAACATGTACAATGGTTTTCTGGCGGCAGCATCAATTGCTGTTGCGGTTCCCGGAGATGCCTTCGCAATTGCAGTTCGAGAACCTCTTGCGGCCGGCACGAAAAATTGCAGAATGCAGGGGATTGTTATCAGGGACAGTCGGATACTGGAAAGCGCATGGGAAATAGATGAAGTAGTCATGAACAAACTGGGGACAATAACTGCGGGGGAACCGGTGATTACAGATATAGTTCCTGTCAGAGAAGGGTTTGATCTTAGACTTGCGGCAGGCATTGAAGCGGGATCCAAACATCCTCTCGGGCAGGCGATTGTCAACGCGGCGCTGGAACAGCCGGGAACACTTGAGGTTTTTGAGAAATTCAGAGAGATTCCGGGAAGAGGTATTCATGCAAAAGCAGGAGACACTGTTTATCTGGCAGGCAACCGAATGTTTATGAATGAATGCAGTGTAACGGGAGATTTCGGCAGAGGATACGGACTGGCTAAAGAAGGTAAGACGGTCGTATATTTCGCTTGTGCCGGAATCCTTGTTGGGATTATAGCGTTGAGAGACAGCCCGAGAACATCAAGTCTGCGTGCCGTAAGAATGATGGAAAACATGGGAATAGATGTGACAATGCTTACGGGAGACAGTGCCGGTACTGCAGATGCAGTGAGACGCGAAGTGGGAATAGACCGGGTTATTGCCCAGATGCGTCCTGAAGAAAAGGGACAGATAATAGAACGCCTGAGAGAAGGCGGCAGTCGAAAAATCGCAATGGTGGGTTATGACGACAGTGATGCCGAGGCTGTACAAAGAGCAGATTTAAGTTTCGTAATGAGTACCGGATGCAGAAAAGTCCTCTCGTCATATGATGTTTTTCTCGAAAGCGGCGATTTGTGTGATGTTGCGAGAGTAATACAGGCGAGCAGGCGAGTAGTATCGGGAATAAGTCAGAACATTGCACTGACAGTTTGCCTGACGGTAATAGGAACAGTTTTAGCCTCAGGGGCAGCGTTTCCGGTTCTGGGAATCATGATACACCCTGTATTGTTCGTGATATATGCGAGTACAATGAGGATTGTTATACAATTAACAAGTCAAAAGTCTCAAAAATGATACGATTTTTGAAGGAAATTTCAAATTTAAAACGTTGAAATTTCAACGTTTCTTCGACATAGCAGCAAAATCCTATTAAAATATCAGAAAATTACAGCATATTTATCATTCATTAAAATGCAACTGTAGGCTATAATTGTGGCATAGGCATATGGTGTGCCGAAAGTTATACCGATGTTGCTGATAGAGCAACGATAATAAGTACATTTTTTCAAACTAAAGGGAGGTCAATAAAATGACTGAAAGAAACATGACAAAGGCTTTGGAAGAAGCTAAAAGAGTTGTTGGCATGATCGAAGCTGAAACGCTGACAGATGCTGAGAAAAAAGCAATTCATGACGATTCAATCAAAAACTTTAATGAAAATGTAAACCCTGGTTGGCTTGAATACAGAAAGTCTGTATCAACTGACGCTGCTTTCGTAGAATGGGAAGATGAAGGCGACGTATTCAGAGATCTGAACAACACTGAATTCATCGACTGCTTAGGCGGATTCGGAATCTTCGCTTGCGGACACGGAAACCCAGAAATCAGAAAGACTGTACAGGCTCAGCTGAACAGATATGCACTCCACTCACAGGAACTGGTAGACCCACTCAGAGGATACCTTGCTAACCTGCTCGGAATGATCACTCCTGGAGATCTGCAGTACTGCTTCTTCTGCAACGGTGGTGCAGAAGCTGTAGAAATGGCTCTGAAGCTGGCTAGACTGGCAACAGGCGGCAGATGGTACATCTCAACAACAGGTGCTTTCCACGGTAAGTCAATGGGCGCTATCTCAATGGGCGGTAAGGCTGCTTACAGAGAAGACTACATCCCTATGATTCAGCAGGTTCAGCACGTTAAGTATGGTGATGCTGATGCAGCTAGAACAGCAGTAGAAAACCTGATCACAGTTGGTGAAAAGGTTGCAGCTATCATCGTAGAACCTATCCAGGGTGAAGCTGGTGTTATCATTCCACCGGAAGGATACCTCAAGGCTCTGAGAGAGATCTGTGACGAACACGGCATCTGCCTGATCTTCGACGAAATCCAGACTGGTCTTGGACGTACTGGTACAATGTGGAGATGTGACTACGAAGGAGTTACTCCTGATATCATGACTTATGGTAAGGCTTCATCAGGTGGTCTGGTACCTATCACTGGTATCATTGCTAGACCTTGGACTTATGAAAAGTCAGGCGTTGGCACAGGCGTAGAAGGAAAGATGTTCGACAATCCATGGATTCTCGGATCACCTACATTCGGCGGAAACCCTCTCGCTTGCTCAGCATTCATCTCAACTATCAGATACATGCTTGAAAACGATATCCCTGGACAGTCAAAGGCTAAGGGCGACTACTATCTGGAAGGCCTGAAGAAGCTGCAGGAAAAGTATCCTACAGTTCTTACAGCATTCAGAGGAGCAGGAATGCTCATCTGCATGGAATTCCCAGAAGCAGAAGTTGGCTACAATGTAACTAAGGAACTGTTTGCTCAGCACGTAATGACAGCAGGTACTCTGGTTAACGCTAAGACAGTAAGAATCGAGCCACCTATCACTCAGGCTTACGAAACAATCGATAAGGTTCTGGCTGCTCTGGACGTAGCACTTGCTAAGACTAAGGAAGCGTTCAACCTGTAAGAAGAATTTAACAGCATTGATTTGCTAAGATTAACCCCCGCTTTTCAAAGCGGGGGTTTTATATATTTTGAAAAAATAAATGAAATATACTGGACGACATATATCCACTATGATATAATGTAGTCACGATAAAGTAATAAATAAATTCTGATAAAAAAATCTTAGGAGGTAAGATTATGAACGAAAAGAAATACGGTTGCAAAGCTTGTGATTATGTATATGACCCTAAAATCGGAGATCGTGAAGGTGCAATCGCTCCAGGCGTAGCATTTGAGGATCTGCCGGAAGATTGGATTTGCCCACTTTGCGGAGTAGGTAAGGAATACTTCGAACCGGTTGAAGAATAATTATCGAGAAATAATCAGAGAAGCGGCTGGATGATACAGCCGCTTTTTTACTTTAAAGCCCGGTAGGTGTATGATATAATCAAGCCGTGTAGGAGGTAACAAGATGAAAAAGAAACTTAAAGCTTTTGCCGCTTTAGCGGCAACATTAGTTATGGTTATATCATTTTCGGGATGTGGAGACTTTGATGCTGCAACATATGTAGAAGGTACTCTCGATGCATGTAAGACAGGTACTGTAAGTGATGAGCTGGCAGATATTTCCGCGGAGTCAAAGGAAGAAATTCAGGAAGATATCGATGAAATTTATTCGACAATGGCTGACGAAATGATTGATGTTTTTGGCGATGAATGCGTGACGGACAAGACTGAAAGCCTTTGCGAAGAGTACTCAAAGGCTTTCATGAACACTATGAAATATGAAGTTTCCGATGATTGTGAAGAGAAAGACGGCACATATCATGTCAAGGTTACGGCATATCCTCTGGATTTAAGCGAGTTTATGGATCATATGGGTGGCGATTTCCGTAACCAGTGGACTGAAAAAGTAGCGGGATATTCAACTCAGGATGAATTCCTTTCGGCATTTTATGAGGCATATATGCAGGAATTTGTAGACTATCTCAAAGATACGGAAAACCTCAAGTACGGAGAATCACAAGAGTATACTGTTAAGGTGTCCGAGGATAAAGACGGATATTATGAGATGGACGAAGAAGATCTTACAAATCTGCTCGGTGCATTGTTTGCAGAAGATCAGCTCCCTGAAGAATAGTATTCAACAATAATAGTACTTAAGTGTTAGAAAATTAGGTCTGTATGACGATGTTAAAAGGAGCCGGACGGGGGTATTATGTCCGCAAGACAATACTCAAAGTACCGGATGCGGGGGTATAAAGAGGTATGAGATTAAAAGGGGAATATTAAATATAATTATAATCACCGTATCCGTGGATATAGACCCTGTGTTATTGATAACACAGGGTTTTTTATGTTAGAATGTCCAAGGAGGAAATGCCATGGCATATAGAGTTAAACTTAATGTCTTCGAAGGACCCTTTGACCTGCTCGTGTATCTTATCGAGAAGGCTGAAATGAGCATCTATGACATTAAGATTGCAGAAATCACAAAACAGTATATGGAGTATGTTGAGGATCTGCGCTCTGAGGATATTGCTGTATCTTCAGAGTTCATGGTGCTGGCGGCAGAGCTTCTGGAAATTAAATCGAAGATGCTTCTTCCACGGACAAATCCCGAAGAAATTACAGCGGGAGTTTACGAGGATCCGAGAACGGAACTTGTGGAAAAACTTCGCGAATACAAGAAATACAAGTCCGTGTCGGAGATGCTCGAAAAGGCAAGAGAAGAAACGGCAAGAAGTATTGAGAAGCCCCAGGAAGATCTGGCGGAATATACGGGAGAACCTGACGAATATCTGTGTCTGGACATAGAAGACTTCAAGAACGCCTTTGAGGCTTTCCTGCAGAAAAAAAAGAAACTTGAGGAGATTCGCGCCCATCACATCAGGAGCGAGAAGCAGAGAATCACAACAGAAATACGAATGGGCGATATACGTGATTATTTCAAAGGCTCTAAAATTCGCGAAACGGATTTCAGAGAGCTCGTTAAAGATGAAAACAACAAGTACGATGTGTCGGTAACATTCTCATCTGTTCTGGAAATGATGAAGTCTCATGAGCTTGACGCGGAACAGAAGAGAATATTCGGAGATATTACGGTTAAGGCACAGAAAGAATTATATGAAGAAACAGAGAATCAAATCAGCAATTGAATCAATGATGTTCGTCTGGGGGCAACCTCTTGATGTGAAGGATGTTGCAAACATTTTCAATGAGGATAAAATGGAAATCTACAGCCTTTGCAAAGAGCTTCAGGAGGAATACGAACAGGAAGGCAGAGGCATCGTTATTCGCGAAGTGAATAAGAGCTTTCAGTTTGTGACGAGAAAAGAAAATATAGACTATATAGAGAGACTCTGCACACCGGTGAAGAAAAAGAAACTTTCTCAATCGGCGCTGGAGACGCTGGCTATAGTGGCGTACAGGCAGCCGGTTACGAAAGGCGAAATCGAAAGCATCAGAGGAATCAGATGTGACAGGGTGATTGACGGACTTATGGAAAAAGGTCTTGTAGCCGATGTCGGCAGAGCAGATACGGTAGGGAGGCCTATTCTGTACGGAACGACAGATGAATTTCTGAAACAATTTGGTTTTACAAGTTTAAAAGAGTTGCCTGAGATAGGTGATTTTGGATTAATAGAAGCAGAAGAAAAAGAAAGAGAAGCCTTGGAAGGGCAGATTTCCATGGCAGAAATCAGGAAGGGAGACGTAAATGATAACTAAAGTAACAGACTCAGTAATCTATGTCGGAGCAAATGACCACGACGTTGATCTTTTCGAGGGACAGTATGTTGTTCCAAATGGAATGGCATATAACTCATATGTGATCAACGACGAAAAGATCGCCGTAATGGACACGATTGACAGAAAGAAAACCGACGAATGGCTCGAAAATCTCGAGGGAGCTTTCGAAGGAAGAATGCCGGATTATCTGGTTGTGCAGCACATGGAGCCTGACCACTCGGCATCAATTGCGGCCTTTGTTGAGAAGTACCCGGAAGCTACAGTTGTAGCAAACAAGAAAACCATTAAGATGATCGGACAGTTCTTCCCGGGACTTGAAATCAAAAGCGTGCTGGAAGTTGAGAACGGAGACACACTTGAACTGGGAAGCCATACGCTGACATTCGTATTCGCCCCTATGGTGCATTGGCCGGAAGTTATGATGACATACGAATCATCAGAGAAGATTCTCTTCTCGGCTGACGGATTCGGTAAATTCGGCGCTCTTGACGCTGACGAAGACTGGGCTTGTGAAGCAAGAAGATATTACATCGGTATCGTAGGTAAATACGGACCTCAGGTACAGACAGTTCTCAAGAAGGCAGCAGGCCTCGATATTGAAAAAATCTGTCCTCTCCACGGCCCGATTCTTACAGAAGACCTGGGATATTACATCCACCTGTATGATCTCTGGTCAGGATATGTTCCTGAAACCGAAGGCGTTTGCATCTGCTACACTTCCGTATACGGAAACACTAAGAAAGCAGTTGAGATTCTTGCCGACAAGCTGGAAGGTGCCGGTGTTCCTAACGTAGTGGTTAACGACCTGGCAAGAGCCGACATGGCAGAATGCGTTGAAGATGCTTTCAGATACGACACTCTCGTTCTGGCAACTACAACATATAACGGAGAAATGTTCCCGTTCATGAAGCAGTTTATCGATCACCTGACAGAAAGAAACTTCCAGAAGAGAAGAGTTGCTTTCATCGAAAACGGATCATGGGGTCCTGTTGCCGGCAGAATGATGAAGAAGTGCTTCGAGAAGTCAAAGGAACTGAGATTCGCAGAAAACGATGTAACAATTCTCTCTGCTCTTAATGACGAGTCAATGGCACAGCTTGATGCACTGGCTGAAGAACTGGTTGCAGACTATGTTCCTATAGATGTGACTGACGTTAAACTTGATCCGACGGCACTCTACAAAATCGGATACGGACTTTACGTTGTAACATGCAATGACGGAAAGAAGAACAACGGACTTATCGTAAATACTGTATCACAGGTAAGCAGCAATCCGAACAGAGTTGCCGTTAACATCAACAAGGCAAACTACTCATGCGAAGTAATAAAAAATACGGGCGTTCTCAACGTATCAACGCTTAATGAGACCGCACCGTTCCAGACATTCGAACATTTCGGATTCCAGTCAGGAAGAAATGTTGATAAATTCGATAAAGATGTGTTCGGACACTGGGAGAAGTCATCAAACGGTCTGCCGTACCTGAACAGATATGCCAATGCATACATTTCACTTAAGGTATTCGACACAGTTGACCTGGGAAGCCACATCATGTTCCTCTGCGACATTACAGAATCACAGGTTATCAACAATGTGGATACGATGACATACACATATTATCAGAACAACGTTAAGCCGAAGCCGGTTGAAGATGTTAAGGGCTGGGTATGTGACATCTGCGGATACATTCATGCAGACGAAAAGCTGCCTGAAGATTTCATCTGCCCACTCTGTAAGCACGGTGCTTCAGACTTCACATACATGGAGTAGCATAGCTATTTCAGATTTATAGCCTTCAAAATCATTAGGGGTTTCCAGAATACATGGAAGCCCCTTTAATTTCGGGTTGGAAATAAATCTCGCGATTGCATCAAGACCCAGGGAGCCTTCACCTATTTTCTCATGGCGATCCTTATGGGAACCGAAAGGGTTCTTGCTGTCGTTAACATGCAAAGCCTTCAGTTTCTCGAGACCAATGATTCTGTCAAACTCATTAAGGACAGCATCGGGATCCCGGACAATATCATATTCTCCGTCGTATACGTGACAGGTATCCATGCACACACCGATTTTATCTTTAAGTTTAACTCCGTCTATTATTTCCGCAATATCCTCGAATCGTCCGCCGATCTCAGAACCTTTGCCGGCCATTGTTTCGAGGAGAACCGTTGTGGTCTGATCTTGCGTCAGAATATCGTTGAGGAGTTCCGTAATGAGCTGTATGCCCTTCTCTCTCCCTTGTCCCACGTGGCTGCCCGGATGAAAGTTGTAGTAGTTGCCGGGCAGATATTCCATACGTTCCATGTCTTCCTCCATGCATATGCGAGCAAAGGCGCGGACATTTTCTTTATCGGAACAGGGGTTAAGGGTGTAAGGTGCGTGGGCAACAAGCTTGCCGAAATTGTTTTCCTCCATTATTGACAGGAGCGCTGCGGCATCGTCAGGGTCTATAGCCTTTGCTTTACCTCCTCGCGGGTTGCGAGTAAAAAATGCGAAGGTATTGGCGCCGGCTTTCAGTGCTTCTTTTCCCATGGCCGCAAAGCCTTTAGACGATGAAAGATGATAACCGATGTACAGCATATGTTATTTCCTTTCTTTGGCGAGGGCTTCGTTAAGAGCTATTGTAAGCTGGTCGGCGCAGGATGTTGCTTTAAATCCGCAGGTGTTGCCTGCAAGCTTTTCTGTGATTTCTTCAACGGTCCAGCCGTCAACGAGTGTTGAAATAGCCTTAAGGTTGCCGTTGCAGCCGCCTGTGAATTTAATGTTTTTCGCAATATTGCCGTCAAGTTCGAAATCAATCATCATAGGGCAAACGCCGTTTGTATAGTACTGGTGCTTCATATTGTTTAACCTTCCTTTGAATTTATGTTATAATGCTTGCGAAGAGTATAACACAAAATGTAAAGAAAGGGAAAATGATTCTTATGAAGAAGAAAACAGCAATACTGGCGTTACTGGTAGCGGTGACAATGGCTGGAACCCTTCTTTTTACAGGCTGCGGCGATTCACAGCCCGTAGAGGAAGAAGATCCGATTATTACTTTAAATACAATTACGGGAGAAGAGTTTGAAGAGGGTCTGCCTGCCAGACCGGTGCAGGTGTCCATTGACAATGTAGGAGCCGCAGTTCCTCAGTCAAATATTTCTCATGCGGACATCGTATATGAGTTCCCTGTGGAAGGTGAACAGACAAGGCTTCAGGCGATTTTTTACAGTGATATCCCTGAATTTTTCGGACCGATCAGAAGTGTACGACCTTATTTTGTAGATCTGGCAGATATGTATGACACAGTATTCGTAGCGCACGGATGGAGTAATGC
Organism: Bacillota bacterium; assembly: GCA_029008005.1. GTDB lineage: Bacteria > Bacillota > Clostridia > Peptostreptococcales > Anaerovoracaceae > Lentihominibacter. Next base: position 10,711 of record JAQXIX010000020.1, read on the forward strand.
AGCTAAGAAAAAGCTTCAGAACGGAGAACGTCCTTACATAAATGCTATGGAGAATGAAGTGGATTTCTATCGCGTATCCGACAAACCGGCACCTCATAATTCCTATATCGAGTGGGAAACGGTGAAAGCGACCATCGATGAAAAAGGCTGGTGGGATGAAGACAATAACATCAGAGGATTCAAATTCATGGAAAAAGGCAAGACAAACGAAACGGCCGAAGAATGTGAAAGCGTTTCATTTGTTTACAAAGGCAATGCATGTGAATTCACTTACGATCCGGAAACAGAACTCTATACGAGAACTGTGAAGGGGGCTCCGTATATCGACAAGGAAACGGGAGAAAATATTACAGTAAGCAACGTACTGGTTCAGAAGATAACAAGTGAAGTTCTGGATGAAAAGGGAAGATTGTCAATCGATATGATGCAGGGCGGAGACGCATACCTCTTTACTAAGGGAACGGTTGTCAAGGGAACCTGGAATCAGAAGAATCTGCATAATACTACAATCTTTAAGGACAGCAACGACAAACAGTTCCGTCTGTCAAAGGGTAAATCATGGGTTGAGGTAATGGACCAGACCTGTACGATGACATATTAAGGTAACTTCGGTACGATTGGTACGAATAGAATATGCAATTTTAATATATGGCAGTTTCGCTTCTGAAACTGCCATATATTTCGGATACCACATATTGCGGGTTAAATCAGATGATTACCTCAATAAGTTCCTCGGCTGTAACATCGCCAAGATAGGAAGAGAGGTCGGCTTCCTGCAGCACCTTGAGGACTGCATCGTAAGTGAAGTCTACGCCTTCGAACATCGTTTCGAATTCTTCGACAGGGCGACTGCAGAAGAAATCTCCCACGAGCTTAAGCTTTTTAATACGATTGGACTTAATGGAAAAGTTGAATTCCACATATCCGCATCTGAAATAGTCGCCTCTGGAAACATCGGCTTTAGGCGATGTTCCGTAATTCCAGGAGTCTGTTTCGTATTTTGTCTTGCGAAGATCTTCTATTTCGGCGAGCTGAGCTTCCGACAAGGTTATTTCCGTCAGATCGTATTCTTTACTGAACCAGTTAAGAAGCAGGTCCTTGAATCCCGGAATATCAAGGTTTGAAGCGGCTTCGATGCCCTTTGAAGCGGCCTCGTCAAAATAAGGTTTAAGATTTGTTACGCGGCTGCGCACTGATTTGGTTGCTTTTGATTTGAATTTTCCTGCTTTGACGTTAAGGGCTTTTTGCACGGCTTCGGTATCCACATCAAACATGATTGTTCCGTGATGCAGGAGTTTGCCTCCGCTGAACTGCTGAGCGTTGCCGGAGAATTTCCTGCCGTCAACGAGGATATCGTTCCTGCCCGTCTGTTCGACGGGAACGCCGTAAGAATTCAGAGCTTTTACAACCGGAATTGTGAAAGTTTTGAAGTCGACTTTAGTGTTCACTCCGGGAATAATAAAGGAATAATTCAAGTTGCCGAGATCGTGGTAGACGGCACCGCCGCCTGTGTTTCTGCGAACTACATTTATGTTGCTTTCCCGTATATAATCGTAGTTGATTTCTTCGATTGTGTTCTGGAATTTGCCGATAATAACAGACGGTTCGTTCTGCCACAGCAAAAGTACCGGAACATCATCTGCGACTTTGGTAAATACGTACTCCTCGAAGGCCAGATTGTATTGGGGTTTATTGTTTTCGTTAGATATGTAAATCATTTTTTCCATATAGCTGATTCCTCCTTTTACGTTATATGATAACATGAAAGAAGTGCATGTTAGTAAAAACAAGTTAAATAATGTATACACAAGAGGTTGAATAATTGAGTTATAAAGAACTGGCAATAAGATATATTATAATGATTCCCGGCGTGTTTTTTCTCGCTTTCGGAATTGCTTTCGTAGCAAAAGCCGGGCTTGGAGCATCGCCTATTTCATCGATTCCGTATACGCTCTCGATGATATTCCCTAGACTGACTATGGGGAATTACACTATTATAGTCAATCTGCTGCTTGTGGCAGCTCAGATAATAATGCTGCGGAATAAAACGGGAGAAGATATGGGCCGAGGTTCGGGCAGAGCGATAACTGTCGGTGAGGTAGCCGGCCAGTTTGTAATTTCATTTGTCCTGGGATATATGGTCGACTTTTCTCTATGGCTGATTCAGTGGTTTTCGCCGACGAAATATCCTCTGATGATTTTATCGGGATTTATCGGAAGCGGGATTATGGCTCTGGGAATTACAATTCAGCTTAAGGCAAATGTTGCAATGGCTCCGGGAGATGCTTTTGCAAGAGCGTTGTCTGTATGTATCAGACGGCAGTTCAGCAGGACGAAGCTTATCTGCGACTGGTCGATGGTACTGATTTCGGCAGTCCTGTGTCTGGTTTTCATGCATAATCTGGCCGGAGTCAGAGAAGGAACCGTAATATGTGCAATGACTACGGGCAATGTGATAAAATTATTGCGTAAGATTAGATTATTTGCAGTATAATATACACATGGCTACTTTAGATATAATCACAGCGTTAACAAAAACATTTATTATCATATTACCGGGATTCATCCTGGCGAAGCTTGGTATAATCAAACCTCAGCATACGGAAGGAATGTCATCGCTGATTACGTCGGTGGCATATCCGTGCCTTGTAATAAGTGCTATGCAGTCAGTTGAATTCTCATGGGAAATACTGAACAACTGTAAATACGTAGTTCTGATTTTCATGTGCGTAATAGCAGTGTCGATGGTGCTTTCGAAACTTCTGACGAAACTCGTTAAAATGCCTTCGTCGCAGACAGGAATACTGGCGTTTATGCTGGTTTTCGGAAACACAGGATTCATAGGTCTTCCCGTAATGCAGGGGCTCTTCGGCCCGGAGGCGGTTTTTTACGGTGCTCTGTGCGATTCATCCTACGACATATTTATGTTTACCGTGGGAATTACACTGATAAGAAGTGCGGCAGCCGAGGAGAGCCTCGGGTTCAAAGACACAATCAAAGGAATAATAAATCCATGCTTCGCAGGCGTGCTTATAGGCCTGGTGCTTTATGTCAGCGGAATTGCTTTACCTGAAATAATTGGAGGAGCCGTAAAAAAAATCGGTTCAATAACAAGTCCGCTTGCAATGATAATAGTTGGCTCGCATCTGGCGCGAGTGAATTTCAAAGAGCTTGTAACCAGCAAGTCATCATATCTGGTGTGCTTGCTGAAGCTTATAGTATCACCGGCAATAGCGCTCGTCTTTGTCAAGCTTATTATAGGGACAGGCAGCCTTATGGCGTCTGTAGTCGTAATGCAGGCGGCAATGCCTGTGGCAATGTGCGCAGTTATATTCTCTGAAAGATACAAGGCGGATGTGGATTTCGCCACGAAAGGTGTGCTGCTCACATCAATAATGTGCATAGTTACAATACCGCTTTATGCGGTATTGCTTCAGAATATATAAATAAAGGGGATAAGTTAAATGATGGAATACATACAACTGTATTTTACGACGGGAGTCAGATGGGTCTGCATGGGATTGGCGCTCATCATTCTGCTCCACCAGCTTCTTGCCCTGCTCAGAATGAGAAATCCATCTGAGATATGGGCATATTTACGTTGTCCGGACGGCAGCAGTGTTCCGCTGACACACTGGGAGAACCTGGTGGGAAGAGCCAGAGGGTGCGATATTATTCTTAATCTCAACGGAGTATCGAGAAGTCACGGAACATTAATAAGAGATTCAGAAGGAATATGGAAGTATAACGACCTGGAGTCAAAGAACGGATCGCTTATTAACGGTAAACCTGTTACGGAGCCTACTGTCGTGAAGGGCGGAGATGTTCTCACAATAGGCGGTGCCAATTTCGAACTGTATCCCGTAAGCCTCAAGGAGAGAATGGCTAACATAGCCAGAAGAAAAAGCAAGACCAAAATCACATCACCATGGGTTAGCATGATAGCGATTACGGCATTTCAGTTTCTTGCCGTTGTTCAGCTGAGCATAGGCCTGGGAGAAGAGTATACGAATCAGATTCCTATGGGATTCGGATTTCTGTGTCTGCTTATGTGGGTATACGTATTCGCAATGAGGGCATTCAGACGCAAAGCCTTCGAAATTGAGATAATTGCTTTTTTCCTGAGCACAATAAGTCTGGCTCTGACGGCAACAGCTTTCCCGGGATCCGTAATGAAACAGGCGATTTGCGTATTTCTGGGACTTATTCTGTTTCTGGCTCTTTGCTGGCTGTTGAGAGACCTTAACAGAGCGAAACGCTTAAACTACATACTTATGGGACTCGGAGCATTTCTTCTGATTCTTAATCTTGTCTTCGGAGCTACGGTTAACGGTTCTCAGAACTGGATAAATATCGGCGGATTCAGCTTCCAACCTTCAGAAATAGTCAAGATAATCTTTATTTTCATCGGAGCGGCAACGCTTGATGAACTCCAGAAGAAAAAGAATCTCATGATGTTTATGGGGTTCAGTATTTTCTGTCTTGGATGTCTGGCCGTAATGGGCGACTTCGGAACAGCGATAATATTTTATGTAATATTCCTTATTATTTCATTCCTCAGGAGCGGCGATTTCACGAAGCTGATACTTGTAATCGGAGCCACGGTTCTCATGGGACTTCTGGTGCTCAGGTTCAAACCTTATATCGCCAGAAGATTCGAAACCTGGGGACACGTATGGGATGACCCGACGGGAGCGGGATTCCAGCAGGTGCAGTCAATGTGCTCAATCGCCAGCGGAGGAATTCCGGGTCTTGGTGCCGGAGAAGGAAATTTCAGCGATGTTGCGGCATCAAGCACCGACCTTGTTTTCGGACTGATAAGTGAAGAGTGGGGACTTGTAATCGCTATACTTTGTGTCCTCTGCATTATTACACTGGGAGTTTTCGCATATAGATGTATAATTGCGGGACGATCGACCTATTACAGCATAGCTGCCTGCGCGGCAACATCACTGTTTGTATTCCAGACAGTGCTTAATGTATTCGGCTCTCTCGATCTCTTCCCATTCACAGGAGTTACCTTCCCGTTCGTTTCCTCCGGAGGAACGAGTATGATTACATCATGGGGACTTATAGCCTTTGTGAAAGCAGCAGACACGAGACTGAATGCCAGCTTCGCGATCAGACTGGACAGAAAGAGCGATTTCACCAACCGTTTGTCGGAGGGAGACTTCATAAACTCGGCTGACGCTTACGGTATAGACTATGAGGAGCAAAGGCCGCAGAGGCAGAAGCCGCAGCCGCAGAGACATGTTCCTCAGCCGCAGAAGCCGGCGCCTAAACCGCGCAGACAGGAAACGCAGCCTAGAAGACCGGCTGAACCGCAGTCCAAGAGGCCTGCACCGCCGCAGCCCCCTAGAGAGAAAACTCATCCGAAGAAGGTAAGCTATAAGGACCTCAGTGATGATGATTTCTTCGGACAGTTCGGTGACGAACCTGTAACTAAAACAAAGGGAGAAGAATCTTTGAGTCTTGAAGACATTTTCGGAGATATTGATATAAAAGGGGATAGGAAATGAAAAAAATAGAAAAAAGAGCAATAATGTGCCTGATGCTGGGGATTGTTCTGCTGGGAGGCATATGCTACTTCGTATATCAGGATTTTACCGAAGGCGGGGAATGGGCTGTATACGAAGGAAACAGAGATGTTTTCGCTGCGGGAGACCTGGCGAAAGGAGCAGTATATGACAGAAACGGGCAGCTTCTTATGAGAAACACCGCGGATGGAATGATATTCAATGACAATTCAACGATCAGGAAAGCCCTCATGCATATTACCGGCGACAAGGACAATAATATTTCGACAGGGACAAACAGAGTTTTCATGAAGAAACTCATCGGATATGATTTCGTAAACGGAATATATTCACTCAATAATGAAGGAAATGATATTTCTCTGACACTGGATGCCGATATTTGCGCTACGGCCTATGAAGCGATGGCCGGCCGCAAGGGAACGGTAGGAGTGTACAACTACAAAACAGGGGAAATAGTCTGTATGGTAAGTACGCCTTCTTACGATCCGGCAAATCCGCCTTCACAGGTTGAAGAGGGATCGTATATCAACAGATTCACGTCAGCTACATTCGTGCCCGGATCTACATTTAAGCTTGTAACTTCAGCAGCTGCCCTTGAGAATCTGGATGACGCATATACGTATACAGTGACCTGTACAGGGAAGCAGGATTACGGTCACGGCGATAAGGTAACGGATTTATCTGCGCACGGAACAGTGGATCTCAAGAAAGCCCTTGAAGTCTCCTGCAACATATATTTCGGAAATCTTTCAGAGAAGCTGGGTTCCGGCCTCATTTCCAAATACGTAGGCAAGGCAGGTCTTGACAGGAGCTATGATATTGACGGGATTGAAACAAAGGCAGGAACCTTCGATTACACAGATAATCCCGTGCAGCTGGCGTGGACAGGTATAGGACAGCATCAGGATATGGTTAATCCTTGTGCAATGATGGTGTACATGGGAGGAATAGCAGGCGGCGGAACAGCCGTGGTTCCGACTATAATGTACCCCGACAACGTAATGGATGAGCAGATATCCAAGGTTAAAGCTAAGATTAAAACCGAGGACATGCTTGAGGCGTCTACTGCGCAGGCGCTTAAGTCTATGATGGCAAACAATGTAAGCGAGCATTACGGCGGTGAGAGCAGCTTCCCGGGATTAAAGCTGTGCGCTAAGACAGGTACGGCAGAGGTCGGCGGAGACAGAAGACCTAACTCCTGGTTTGTGGGATTTCTCGATGATGAGGTACATCCTTATGCTTTTGCAGTTCTCGTTGAAAACGGAGGATACGGAATTGATGCCGCCGGCTCGGTAGCAAATAAAGTGCTTCAGGATCTTGTTAGATAAAATGGATAAAAGTTTAAGAAAAAAGGATTTTACAAAACCGATATTAAGTGTTTTTATAAGTTATTTCAAACCGCACCGGGGGCTGTTCGCGCTGGATCTTTCCTGCGCCCTTGTTGCATCTCTCATTGATCTGGCATTTCCGCTGGTAGCAAGGAGAGCAATGTATGACATGCTTCCGGGAAAGGAATACCAGCTTTTTTTCAGAGTAATGATTATCGCATGTGTCGCTTTCGTTTTGAGAGCGGCGCTTAATTATGTGATAACTTACTGGGGGCATATGTTCGGTGTTCGTGTTGAAGCGGATCTGAGGGAAGACCTGTTTACCCATATGCAGAGTCTCGATTTCAGTTTTTTTGATAAGAACAGAACCGGGCAGCTGATGTCAAGGATGACAGGTGACCTTTTCGAGATTACAGAGATGGCACATCACGGACCGGAGGACCTTTTTATTGCAGCCGTAACAATAATCGGCGCAATTGTTGTGATGTTTACGATACAGTGGAAGTTGGCTCTTGTCATTCTTATTATTATTCCGGTGGCGCTGTTCATCGTCATGCTGAACAGAAGAAGAATGATAATAACATCTAAGAGAGTCAAGGGACATCTGGCGGAAATAAACGGAGAGATCGAGTCGGGGCTTTCGGGAATCCGTACCAGCAAAGCCTTTGCTAATGAAAGCAGCGATTACAGCAAATTCGCTTCGGCAAACGAAGATTTCAAAACGGCGAAATGCGATAATTATAAGGCTTTCGGTATGTTTAACTCATCTCTGGAATTCTTTATGTGTATAATGCCTGTGGCGATTATGGCTTTCGGCGGATGGCTCATAATGAAGGACGATATGAGTTATGTGGATCTGATTACCTTTTATCTGTACATCAGCACATTCATTACTCCTATCAGAAAGCTGGCAAATTTCATGGAAACTTTCATGAACGGATGGGCGGGTCTGACAAGATTTAAGGAAATAATGAGTACAGAACCTGAAATCAGAGAAAGCAAAGATGCGGTGCGCCTCGATAATGTGAAGGGTGATATAGATATAGAAAATCTGTGGTTTGCATATGAAGATGACAGTATTGATGTTATAAGCGGAATCTCCATGAATATACGAGCCGGGGAAACCATAGCTATCGTCGGACCGTCGGGCGGAGGCAAAAGCACATTATGTCAGCTGATACCACGCTTTTATGATGCAGACGAGGGAGCGATAAAAATCGACGGAAGAGATATTCGTGAATACACACTGGAATCTTTGAGGAAGAACATCGGAATCGTCCAGCAGGATGTATTCCTGTTTCCTGACACTTTGAGAGAGAATATCCGTTACGGTAATCCGGAAGCGAGTGACGAAGAAGTTGCGGAAGCCGCTGTGAAAGCAGAAATATACAACGATATTGCTGCGATGACGGAAGGCTTCGATTCCTATGCGGGAGAGAGAGGTGTGCTCTTGTCCGGCGGTCAGAAGCAGAGAGTATCAATCGCCAGGATTTTTCTTAAGAACCCGCCGATTCTCATTCTGGATGAGGCTACATCAGCTCTTGATACAGTTACGGAATCGAGAATTCAAGGTGCTTTCGATAAGCTTGCGGAGGGAAGAACGACAATAATTATCGCACATCGTTTATCAACGATAAAAAATGCAGACAGAATTATTCTTATAGATGAAGGGGTTATAAAGGAAATGGGAACGCATGATGAGCTTATGGCAAAAGACGGAATGTACGCGCAGCTGTACAAGCCGGGGGAGAGAAAAGGGAGTTAGAGAATTATGGATAAAAAGAAGCAGAAAAAGATCTTAATTCTAGCGATTCAAGCCGGGAAAATAATGATGAAAAGCGGGGCGGAAATATACCGCGTCGAAGACACGATAACGAGAATCTGCAAAGCCTGCGGCATCGATTACGTTAATGTTTTCGCCACACCGACAGGAATATTCGTATCCATCGATAACGAAAACGGAGATGATACGGTAACGTACATAAAGAGAATCAAAAGCTCGGAGACGAATTTAAGCAAAATCTCCCAGGTCAATGATTTCTCCCGAAAATTCACGACAACAGACTTGTCCGTCGAAGACGGAATGAAAATGCTGGATGAAATAGATGCGGAAAGAAAGTATCCGCTGACTGTCAGAATAATCGGTGCGGGATTTGTGGCATCATGCTTCAGTACAATGTTCGGCGGAAATGTAATAGACTTCCTTATAGCGTTTATTGCAGGGATGATATGCTATGTATGCTCCAGGTTTCTTGAGAAGTTCGAGGTTAATTTTTTCATTCGAGGTCTTTGCTGCTGTGCGCTGGCAGCCTTTCTGGCGCTGGTTGCTCAGGCATCTGTCGATGGCGCCGGTTACGGAACGATTGTTACAGGATGTCTGATGCTGTTTGTGCCGGGAGTAGCTATAACCAACTCCATAAGAGATTTTTTATCCGGGGATATGGTTTCGGGACTCGCCAGAATGGTTGAGGCAATTCTTACGGCAGTAGCCCTGGCGGCCGGATCCGGTATCGTAATTAAGCTGTGGTATATTGCCGGAGGTTTCGGGTTATGATGGGACTGTTGCTTCAATTTGTACTTGCTGTTTTCGCGACTCTCGGTTTCGCCATAATATTCAGGGTTCCAGTAAGGCATATGGTACCCTGTGTTGTTGTCGGAGCATTAGGCTGGGTGACATATGAGGTTACCCTTTACTGTATCGATTCGGCATCTGTAGGATGCTTCGTTGCCGCATGCGCAGTGGGACTGCTCAGTACTGTATGCGCATATGTTTTTAAAGATGCATCAACGATTTTCGTAATACCTGGGATACTTTGCCTGGTGCCCGGATCGAAAATTTTCCAGACAATGGAGGCACTGCTGCTTCACGAAATGGAAAATGCTGCGGAAATCGGACTTCAGACACTGATGATGGCAGGCTCCATAGCGATAGGTCTCTTAACTGTCGGAGCGGTTTCCAACATAGCGATAAAAATAGTGAAAAAGCTTAGGACTATAGTTTGACGCAATTGCATTTAGATTGTATAATTGTATACGAAAATACAATCTAAATGCAATTTTTAATGAAAGGAAAAAGCAATGGGAAAGACACTTGCGTATAAAATACTTGAAAATCATCTTGTAAGCGGCGAGATGAAGGCCGGAGAAGAAATCACAATAAAAATAGATCAGACGCTGACACAGGACTCGACAGGAACAATGGTTTATCTTCAGCTGGAAGCCATGGAGGTTGACTCTATTAAAACTGAGCTGAGTGTGGCATACATTGACCACAACACACTTCAGACCGGCTTCGAGAATGCTGATGACCACGAATTTATCAAGAGCGTTGCCAGAAGACACGGAGTGCTTTTCAGCAAGCCGGGCAACGGAATCTGCCACCAGCTTCATCTGGAAAACTACGGTAAGCCGGGCAAGACTCTTCTTGGTTCCGACAGCCATACACCTACAGGCGGCGGGCTGGGAATGATAGCCATCGGAGCAGGCGGACTTGACGTTGCCGTTGCAATGGCAAGAGGAACATACAGTCTGGTATGTCCTAAGGTGATCAAGGTAAATCTTACAGGCAAGCTTCGCCCGTGGGTAAGTGCCAAGGATGTAATTCTCTATGTTCTCAAGGAGCTTACCGTTAAAGGCGGCGTAGGTAAAATAGTTGAATACACCGGCGAAGGTGTCAAGTCACTCAGCGTAACCGACAGAGCAACAATCACAAACATGGGAGCAGAGCTGGGAGCAACTACTTCAGTTTTCCCAAGTGATGAAAACACAAGAGAATACCTCAGATCCGAAGGCCGTGAGGAAGACTATGTTCCTATGGCAGCAGACGAAGATGCAGTATATGATGAAGAACTGACTGTAGAGCTTGATAAACTGGAACCGCTGGCAGCAATGCCGCACAGCCCGGATAACGTTGATTCCGTAAGCAACATCGGACCGATTAAGGTTGACCAGGTTGCTATCGGCAGCTGCACTAACTCATCATACACAGACCTGATGAAGGTTGCTGCCATACTGAAAGGCAAGAAGGTGCATCCTGATGTAAGTCTCGTAATCTCACCGGGATCAAGCAAAATCATGTCGAAGATGGCTGCCAACGGAGCTCTCGCAGACATAATAGACGCAGGCGCCAGATTAATCGAGAACGCATGCGGACCATGTATCGGAATGGGCCAGTCACCTAAATCCGGTGCGGTTTCACTCAGAACATTTAACAGAAACTTCAAGGGTAGAAGCGGAACAAACGATGCGGACATCTACCTTGTAAGCCCGGAAACAGCTGCTGTTTCAGCTATTACAGGGGTACTTACAGACGGAATGAAATCAGGAGAAGAGCTTCCGGAAATCGAAGGTGCGGATTTCACTCCTAACGACAACTTCGTTGTGTACCCTCAGGGCTGCAGCAAGTGCAATACATGTGTTGAAATGGGACCGAATATTAAGCCGTTCCCTAGAAACACAGCGCTCGCAGACACAGTGGAAGCCAAAGTGGTTCTCCATCCGGGAAACAACGTCACAACAGATGACATTATGCCTTCGGATTCGAGACTTTTGCCGTACAGATCAAACATTCCTCACCTTTCAGAGTACTGCTTCGAGAAGATAGATCCGCAGTTCTCGACAAGATGCCATGAGGCCGGCAAGTGTGCAATCGTAGGCGGAGAGAATTACGGTCAGGGCTCCAGCAGAGAACATGCCGCACTGGCACCTCTTTATCTTGGTGTGAGATTTGTTATTGCCAAGTCATTCGCGAGAATTCACAGATCAAATCTGATCAACAGCGGAATACTGCCGCTTGTATTCGAGAATCCTTCGGATTACGATACTTTTGAAATCGGCGACGACCTTGTAATCGAAAATGCAGTCGATCAGGTTAAGAACGGCGGTGGCAGAATTGCGGTGAAAAACATTACCAAGGGCCTGGAATACAGTACTGTTTCAAACTTCTCGGATTATGAAACTGAAATGATTCTTCACGGCGGTAAAATCAACTTAATCAAAGCGGAGAAATAAAGGCAGGGAAATATGAGTTACATAGAACATTTCGAAAAAATAGTAAAAGAGCAGCTGGCTCGTGTTGAAGAATTAAAAAAAACTCAGGAGGCGCCTGATTTCGCCTCAATGGATAAAATAGTAATAGGTACAATCGACGGTGACGGTATCGGACCGGTAATCATGGATTCATGCCGTGAAATACTGCAAAAGCTTCTGGCGGATGAAATCGCTTCCGGTAAAATTGAGCTTCGCAGAATCGAAGGGCTTACAATTGAGAACAGAGTGGCTAAGATGGAAACAGTTCCGGCAGATGTGCTGGCTGAGATAAAGAAATGCGACCTGCTCCTCAAGGGACCGACGACAACTCCTGGCAAGGGCGACGGAAGACCGAATCTTGAGAGCGCTAACGTTACTCTTAGAAGAGAACTGGATCTCTTCGCCAATGTCAGACCTGTTGTAATTCCTGAGAAAAATATCGACTGGATATTCTACAGAGAAAACACTGAAGGTGAATATGCCCTCGGAAGCAAAGGCATCGATATTAATGATGATATCAGTGTTGATTTCAAGGTTACTACAACAATCGGCACGAGAAGACTTGCCAGAGCTGCTTTTGAATACGCACGCAATAACGGAAATAAGAACGTTTCCATTATTACCAAAGCGAATATAATGAAAAAGACAGACGGCAAATTCCTGAGCCTTTGCATGGATGTGGCTAAGGATTATCCGGAAATTAAAGTGGATGACTGGTATGTTGATATTACAGCCGCCAACCTTATTGATGAGAAAATAAACAGCAACTTCAATGTGTTTATTCTGCCGAATCTCTACGGAGATATCATCACTGATGAAGCGGCTCAGATGCAGGGCGGTGTCGGAACAGCAGGAAGCGCCAACATAGGCGGCAGATATGCTATGTTCGAAGCGATTCACGGCTCGGCACCAAGAATGATAGAAGACGGAATCGGCGAGTACGCTAATCCGGCAAGCCTTTGCAGGGCAGCAGTTATGATGCTTCGCCACGCAGGGTTCGGTGACAGAGCGTCGAAGCTTGAGATTGCTCTTGATAAAGCGGCGGCAGCTCTTAATATGCCGGGAGACGGAACGGGTAATACAGCTGCAGATTTTACGGAGTATGTACTGAAGGTGCTGTAAATGGTTTTATACAAATTTAATGATGACAGGGAATTAAGCAATGCTCCTATGTCAACCAGTCTGCTGGCGAAACTGGAACGTGATATTCTGACCGGAACCCTTAAACCGGGTCAGAAGCTGACGGAGCAGGAGATATGCAGTCAGTATGAGGTCAGCAGAACTCCTGTCAGAGAAGCTCTGCGGCAGCTGGAAGCTGACGGTCTTGTTGAGAATATTCTTAACAGGGGGGCTTTCGTCGTAGGTCTTTCCAAACAGGATTTCGAGGATCTCTTCGAAATGCGCCGCGCCTACGAGATGCAGGCGGTCAAATGGGCCATAGAGAGAATCACCGATGAGGAAATGGACAAGCTTGAAGAAACCTTTGAATTCATGGAGTTCTATACTATGAGAAAAGATGTGGAGAAAATGCTTGTAATCAATTCCGGATTTCATCAGGTGATTTACGAAGCGTCTCATAACAGGATGCTGCGAAAACAGTTGTCGTCATATCAGAATTATCTTAAATACGTTGGCAGAGATGTTGTTTTTGAAGATGACTATCTGCCTACAGTTCTCGAAGAACACCGAATGATATTCAAGGCTTTCGTTGATAAGGATATCAAGGCCGGTGTTGAGGCCATGGAGCGACATATCAACCGGTCGCGCGAACGCCGGTGTGAATAACATTGAAACTCGAAAACAGTAAATAAAAATCCGGCGGACGGACAGTCTGCCGGATTTTAGACTTTGCGTGATGTTTTATTTCAGATGCTTTGACAGAAGGTCTGCGAAAAGCATGGCATCTTCTTCCTTTGAGAAAATGGCTCTGGCACTTGTTTTGTTGCCGCCGCCTTTGCCTTTGTAGAAGGATGCGTATTCCTTGACGAGGCTGCCGCAGTCAGGGGTTCCGTCTGAAGCCAGAATAAACGAAGTGGATTTCGGAACGTAAATCAGAATCAGCCTACCGCAGCAGACAGGCTTGCCCATGTATTCCTTAGAAAGTGTGAAGGCATCATCGATTGAAAGGTCATAAAGGGTGAAAAGAACCGGTGAAGCTTCTGATGCAATCAACTGGTCAAGCTTAAGCTGCTCCTTTGAAAGATATGCTTTCTTGATAGTGAACAGCTGATTCTTGAGTTCGGATATTTTCTGTTCCTGGCTTTTGATTTTCGACGGAAAATCTTCAATAGACGAAGAGTATCTGTTTGATATCTCCGTAAGCATCCTGTGTTTAGTCATGTAGTCGCGGAATGCTCTCTCGCCGGCTTCGAAGAAAATTCTGAACATACCCTTGTAGTTCTCTACTTTATAGATTTTAATCAGTCCGACCTGCCCGGCTGTAGAAGGATGAGTTCCGCAGCAGGCAACACAGTCAGAGGCGTTTTCCGGTGAGCCGACGCATACTATGGAAATGTCTTCGTCGAATGCCAGTTTTTTTCGCAAAGGCATTTTTTCGGCTTCTTCTCTGTTGTCAAAGCGAAATACGAAGACCGGTTCATTGGCCCAGATCACTCTGTTGGCCATAAGCTCGCACTCGGCAGCAATAGAATCATCTATTGTTTCCGGTTTCCGGAAAGCGAGGTTGCCGGGGTTTTCTTCGAGACTGATGTCGATTGTCATATAGTCTTCGCCCATGTGAAAACCGCGGTTGATTCCTCCGCATCTTTCGTGGAATATTCCCGATAGGATGTGTTCTCCGCAGTGGCGCTGCATGTTATCGAATCTTCGTGCCCAGTCCAGGGAGCAGGAAACCTCCTCGCCCTTTTCGGGAAGAACGTCGCCGGAAACGGTGTGGGCAACAAGTTCGCCTTCTTCCTGAACATCAATAACATCAACGCAGTGTTCTTTACCTTTGCGAAGAAATGAAATTATGCCTTTGTCACAGCTCTGACCGCCGCCTTCAGGGAAGAATGCGGTACTGTCAAGATAAAGAACTGTTTTGTTGTCTTCGGTTATTGTTAAATCGGAAACAGAAGTAATCCAGTCTCTGATATAAACGTCGTTTTGGTACAATTTTGTGGTCATATTGAGTTCCTTTCATGTGTATTCATGCAGTATAATGGAATTGTAGATGAAAAAAACAAAAAAGTCAATTTTGACGTTGGTAAAACCAAAAACTTGGGGTATAATGTTGTTGTAAGTGCCGGGAACGGCTAAAAATCCCCATTTTCAGAGGTTTTTACCGAGATAGGGAGACAAGTGCATCCAGCCTGTGGATAAAATAGTATTTAAAATAAGACTTGACAGGTATAACCGTTGAAATTTCAACAAAAGGGAATTTTTGGTTATACACAGGCAAGGGTGGATAAAATTGTATACAATCTGCAAAAGCTTGTGGATAAATGCTCAAAACCTTAATTTTTAAGGCTTAAACCCTGTTGAACCAAATATTGTAAAAAGAGGTAAAAATGCTTAAAGAAAAAATAGTGTATAAGGAAGAATTGCCAATAAATGTAATTACGGCGAATATCGATGAGTATCCGATCCACTTTCACGATGATATGGAAGTGGTATATGTGCTCGAAGGAAGTATTATATTGCGGAATGGTTATTATACTTATAATCTCAAGCAAGGCGACATTTATATCATAAATGACAGGGAAATGCACAGCTTCCAGAGTACGGGCGAGGACAATATGATTATGATGCTTCAGATGGATCTGACGTATTTCTCGAGATATTACGAAAGTCTCAAGAACAATTTTTTCGTTACCGATATGGAGGACGACAGTGACGAAAGTCTTGAGGTGCTTAAGACGATTATGGCGCGAATAATGATGGAGATTCTTCAGAAGGGATTCGGATATGAACATAAGGTCATAGAGAGTACTCATAACCTGATAGCCTGTCTTATGTCAGATTTTCAGTATTTCGTAATGGAAGACGGTAAGTTTAAGAACGAGTCGAAGAACAAAGGCAATAAGATTCTTGCCGGCCGTCTTAACAGAATTACCGATTATATGTACGACAACTATAACAGGAAACTCACTCTTAATGAAATTGCCGAGAGAGAGCATCTGAGTATTTACTATCTTTCCCATATAATAAAAGAAGCAACGGGACTGAGCTTCCAGGATTTGCTCAGCTATATAAGAGTTGAGGAATCTGAGAAGCTTTTGCTGGGAACAAATAAGAAGATAGGCGCAATTGCTGAAGAAACGGGATTCTCGGCGGTCAGATACTATATTAAACATTTTGAACACTGGTTCGGTGTACATCCTCTGGAATACAGAAAGGAATACATCGGTAAAATAATCAGCAGAGAAATCGAAGCTAAATACACTAAGTGTACGCCGACGAAAATAGAAGAGGCAATCAGACGCCAGGTAAAGGGTGTGTACGCTGATTATGTCGATAAGATGAAGATTAAGCCGGTTATTGTGGATGTGGATGTCTATGATGATTATGCCGAAATCAAACATGAAACTCCGGAACTGGCGGATATAATGAACAGAGAAGTAAACAGCGTTCTGGCTGAACCGTATAATATATTAATGTCTCTGGGTGAAAATCTTATTGCCTGCGGAAGCAATTATATAGTTACGACGAAATGCCAGTATCCCGGTCCGCTGACAAGCCTGAGTATTCTCGTATATAATTTTGATGAGAATATCGGTAAAGCTTTGAAGAGAATCGGATCGGCTTCCGATCTGCTCAGAGTTGTAAGAAATTATGACGGCGAATCGGAATTCCTCATTCGATGCACCGGATTCTCGGGACAGTTTAGAATTTTAAGGTGTCGCCTTGAGAAAGAGACGATAGTCAGCAGGATAGAAGATGCCGGCAGACTTGCGGGAGAAGAGAGCGAAAGAAGCAGGTTGATAAGCAAATTTATGACTGAACCTTCGGTGTCGTCAGCGACGAATACCAGCTCCGATGCGATGAGTATCAGAACTATCTTCAAAGGGATAGGTGCCGAATTAATACTGATAGACAGCAAATAAGTACAGTTATAAGACAATTAAATCGTTGAAAGTGTCTGAAAAAAGGACTAACATTTTTACAGAAAGAAAAATAAAACATTCTTATTTTGATTGAATCAATGGAGGTCAAACATGAAATTACTTATTATCGGAGCAGGTGGAGTAGGTACTTCAGCAGCTAAGATTATCGAAAGAGCCGGCAAGGAAGGCGATTGGGCAGAAAAAGTTGTAGTAGCTGACTATGACGCTGAGAGAGCTAAGGTTGTAGCTAACGAAATCTGCGGCGGCGGCAAGTTCGTTCCTGCACAGATTAACGCTATGGATCCTGCAAGCATCAAGGCAGTTGTTGAAGAACACGGATGTGACTTCGCAATGAACGCTTGTGACCCTAGAATGAACGAAACTATTTTCGATACTTGTCTTGAACTGAAGATCGGTTACCTTGACTGCGCTATGACACTGGGTACCGAGCACCCTGAAAAGCCTTATGAACTGGCACACATTAAGCTTGGTGACTATCAGTTTGCTAAGCAGAAGGAATGGGAAGCATCAGGCAAGATCGCTGTATGCGGATCAGGTGTTGAACCTGGTATGGCAGACGTATTCGCTAAGTTCGCAGCAGTACATCTCTTTGACAAGATTGACAGAGTTGACGTTCGTGACGGTGACAACTACGGAAATACTGATTCAGACTTCGGTTTCTCAGTATGGACAACAATCGAAGAATGTCTGCAGCCGCCTGTAATCTGGGAAAAGAACGAAGAGCATCCTGAAGGACACTGGTTCTGTACTGAACCGTTCTCAGAACCTGAAGTATTCAACTTCCCTGACGGAATCGGCGATGTAGAAGTAGTTAACGTAGAACACGAAGAAGTACTCCTCGTTCCAAGAGAAATCGATTGTAACAGAGTAACATTCAAGTATGGTGTTCCTAGAGAATTCAGAGCTAAGCTGCTGACTCTCCACGGATGGGGTCTTGATAACAAGAGAGATAAGATTAAGGTTGGCGACAGCGAAATCACTCCAAGAGACTTCGTATGTAAGGTTATCCCTTCACCTGTAGGATCAACTGATGAAATGACAGGTAAAGGCTGCGCAGGTACTTGGGTAACAGGTTGGAAAGACGGCAAGTACAGATCAGTATATCTGTATCAGGTTGCTGACAACCAGGAATGCATCAAGAAGTACACTACTAACTCAGTAGTAGCTCAGACTGCAGTAGGTCCTGTAATCATGATGGAACTTATCGCTAAGGGCATCTGGAATGAAGCCGGCGCATGGGGTCCTGAACACTTCGATCCGGATCCGTTTGTAGAAAGACTTGCTAAGTACGAATTCCCTGCAGGAATCAGAGAAATGGATTCAGAATATGCAGACGAACTGAACAAGAAGGCTTTCGAAGACGCAGTTGCTAAATAAGCTTACTTGAGATTTTAATAAGGGAGTTGTTGCACAATAGTGCAGCAGCTCCTTTTTTCTTTTGGCATGGGGTGGGGATGCTGCCTTGGCGTCGTCCTCGTCACCGGCAATGAATTGCGCTCATTCGCTGCTTGCGGAACGCCAGCAGAACTCGCGCCCCGGGCGCTCGGACATTGCTGACGTTTAGCCGCGCGCATTGCTCATTTCGCTTGTCATTGCTCACGGCTCCTGCGGAAATCGCCAAGGCAGCATCCCCACCCCTTGCTCTTGTAAAAAGTCTGCTGTATATAAGAGGAGCTTTATAGAAGGAACTGTTGCACTAGTATTGAAATAATGCTGGTGCAACAGTTTTTTCTGTTTAGGCTTAGTGTCAAGGGATTAGAAGCTGTGAGGCATGTTGCATAAAGAACAGCATAGGTTGATGGTGAGGTAGCTGATGTACTGTGAGCAATTTCCGCCGGAGCTCCGGCAATGAATTGCGCTCATTCGTAAATATGCAATGGCATATCAATTGCAAAACGCAATACATCTTGCAAAAAATTAGGCAGGTGTAACAGGCAAGAACGTTATTATCCGTTTCGAAAATCACTATTCGAGATGGCATGACAATGTTCTTGGTGGAACATGTCAGAAGGATCCTGATGCAAGACCTACAACAGTATTCCATTCAGATGATCAGGTTATCGATTTCGATACGCTTGGAAGATCAAAGTATGCCGGCGAAGAAGTTTTCATGCTTCCTTGGAATGATTTCGAGGCTCTCGAAAGAACCTTCGAGAAGTATCATGATGAAATAGCGGGCGTACACTTCGAAGCAGTCGTAGCAAACAATGAAATGCTTTATCCGCTTCCTGGATTCCTTGAAAAGATTAGAGAACTGTGTGATAAGTACAATGCTATTATGTCAATTGACGAAGTTATCACAGGCTTCCGTGTAGGCATCGGCGGAGCTCAGGAGATGTTCGGGGTTACACCTGATATCTGTACAATGGGTAAGGCTATTTCAAACGGATTTCCTGTTGCCTGCATTGCAGGAAAGAGGAATCTTCATCATGTTTGGCGGTAAATGGTACATTTCAATGTCTCATACTTTGGAAGACGCTGAAAAGACAATTGCTGCAGTAGATGAAGCAATGGCTAAAATGGTTGAGAACGACTTCAAGTACGTAGCTGAATAGTATTTTGGAAAAGCAGAACTATAATTGCGAGTTAAATAGATATTGACTGGTTACTAAACTACATATTGCTGAACAAATTAGAGTTCAGAAGCAACAGAACATTACATTGAGTAATGTTCTGTTGGCTTTTGGGTATAAATTTCAAAATTCTATTTCTTCTTCACAGGAATCCAGATCTCACAATAGTAATTCTCGTCCTGAGTGCCTTTTGCATACTTTGTCGGATCGTCATAATATTCCACGCAGTATCCGGCGGCGAATTCGTACTCCTTAAGGGCCGGCAGCCATTCCGTATAAATCTTCGTGTTGACGTCCTGAAGTGCGTTCGGCATAGGTCCTCTGCAAGGGAATACTGCCCAGTCAAATGCAGGTATAGTTCTTGTAACCAGACCTTCCGGAACGTCTTTTTGAGGATTATATGGGTCTGCAATCAGATACTCGAAATTTTCACGGCTCATTTCCAAATCAATATTTATTCCGTATTCACCGCATATATAACGGTTCATACCTGTCTGAAAATGTTCCTGCCAGAACTGAGGCACAATTTCCTTGGCGCCTTCATAAGGAAAAGTCTTCGCATTTGCAATAACGGTAAAAGCATCTTTTTTAACAATCTTATAATCCATGAGATAGCCTCCTTCTAATGATAATTTCAGTTTCAGCGGAGCAAAGGTTTTCAGAAGCACCTCATCCCTGCGCACGGATGAAGGCGATACACCATGGAATCTGGTAAATGCTTTGGTAAAACTATCCGGAGAGTCATACCCATACTTCATAGCAATATCAATAATCTTGTCATCAGTAATCAACAGATCGTTGCCGGCAAGGGCAAGTCTTCTGTTTCGAATATATTCAGCAACACTGAAACCGCAAAGCATCGCAAATCCCTTCTGAAAATAGAAAGGTGAAACGTCGACTGCCTTTGCAATTTTATGGGCTGAAATATCCTCCGTTATATGATCTTCGATGTACTGAACCGAATCACCGATAACTGCCATCCATTCCATAAATTTTCTCCCTTCGCTTGCTCTGAAGCTATCTTACCTCCAGGGCGTTTTGTCTTCCCGACATTTTGTGGCTTTATTTGTCCGATTTCATCCATTGCTCTTTTGAAAGAAAAGTGAAATGCTCTGTTCTTACATCACCCATAAGTTCACACGATTTATTTTCTTCCGTGTGATGATACACAAAGCCGCACTTCTCCTGGCATCGTTTCGACTTTTCGTTTCCGTCATAATACCCGCACCACATAGCGCTGCATCCTAAATCCGTAAAGGCATGTTTCTGTAATGCTTTTACTGCCTCGGGGATCAGCCCTTGTCCCCAGAAGGGGACTCCGATCCAATATCCCACTTCGATCTCATCATCTGCGGCAGCGGTATGGGACTGAGCGGGAGGAATCAGGCCTATACTGCCGATTGCAACATTGTCGCTCTTTAGACATACGGCATATGTTTCATCTGCCGACAAAACGCTTCTTATGATTTCGCGACTGTCCTCCACGCTTGTGTGAACAGGCCATCCTGCAATCGGACCAACCGCAGGATCTTTGGCATATTTATATAAGCTCTCTGCATCGTCCTCTTCCCAAGGACGAAGAATCAGTCTTTCTGTTTCCAATACCATAGCTTACAACTCCCTTATTAATCGATTTTAATATAATAATATACTTGGAATACGCTGCCTTCAACTGCAAAGAGCATGAAGACGGTGACGGATTGACATAACGGGTGCTATTGCATTTGCATATGGCAATTTCGCCGGGAATCGGCAAGAATGTTTTGTAAAAAGTACACAAAAAATCTTGACATCATTTGTTACATTGTCTAAAATAACTATACGGAAATAATACAAAATAATATTGGTGCGATGAACGGAATAAATTCAGCGTTTGCATTACAGAGAGCAGCCGGGTGGTGTGAGGTTGTATGCGGTGCGGAATGTCTCACCCGGGAGCATGGAACTTAAAGAGGGCATGTAGTCCTGCCGTATTTGATTAAGGCAGCGGGGAAACCGAAATAGCATGTCAATAAGAGTGGTACCGCGGAAGCAGATTAAGCCTTCGTCTCTTATTTGAGATGAAGGCATATTTTTTAGGAGGAAACATGAAAAACTACACAAAATACAGCACGGGATATTTTCCGGTTGGACCGGAATACAATGACTGGGTAAATAAGGACCATATCGAGAAAGCGCCGCAGTGGTGCAGCGTAGACCTGAGAGACGGCAACCAGGCACTTATAGTGCCAATGAGTCTGGAAGAAAAAGTGGAGTTTTTTGAATTTCTCGTGAGCCTGGGATTCAAGGAGATAGAAGTTGGATTCCCGGCAGCATCGAAGACGGAATATCATTTCCTCAGGAAGCTTATTGAAGACAATCTCATACCTGATGACGTAACGGTTCAGGTTCTGACTCAATCGAGAGAGCATATAATAAGGAGAACTTTCGAAGCGCTGAAAGGCGTTAAAAACGCAGTAGTTCATCTTTACAACTCAACGTCTGTGGCACAGCGCCAGCAGGTGTTCAGAAAAGAAAAAAGCGAAATCGTTAAAATTGCCGTGGACGGAGCCAAGCTTATTAAAGAATATGCGGCGAAGTACCCTGAAACGAACTTTTCCTTTGAATATTCACCGGAAAGTTTCACAGGAACCGAAATGGATTTTGCGGCAGAAATATGTAACGCAGTAATAGACGTGTGGGAGCCGACACCTGAGAACAAAGTGATAATCAACCTGCCGGCAACGGTGGCAATGTCAATGCCTCACGTATATGCGTCACAGATTGAATACATGTGCAAAAACATGAAAAACAGAGAAAATCTCATAGTCTCACTGCATCCTCACAATGACAGAGGCACAGCTGTTGCAGATGCGGAGCTGGGAATACTGGCAGGAGGCGATAGAATAGAGGGAACACTCTTCGGCAATGGGGAGAGAACCGGTAATGTGGATATTGTAACACTCGCTATGAATCTGTTCTCTCACGGCGTAGATCCGCAGCTGGATTTTTCCTCCATGCCGGAGATTGTTGAAAAATATGAGAAATTCACGGACATTAAGGTTCATCCGAGACAGCCGTACGGCGGTCAGCTTGTGTTCGCAGCATTCTCGGGATCACATCAGGATGCAATCGCGAAGGGCATGAAATGGCGCAGAGAAATGGATCCGAGCAAGTGGAGCGTGCCGTATCTGCCGATAGACCCGAAAGACGTGGGCAGAGAATATGAAGCGGATGTAATAAGAATCAACAGCCAGTCAGGCAAGGGCGGCGTTGCATATATTATGGAACACAATTTCGGATTCACGATTCCGATGCAGATGCGCGAAGAGCTGGGATATATGGTTAAGGATATTTCCGACAGAAGACACAAAGAACTGGCGCCTGAAGAAATATACAATGCCTTCAGCAAGGAATACATCAATGACTTTGATGACATAGACGTAACGGAAGCTTCTTTCGAGAGATCGTCGGATTCTAAATCGACACAGGGCGTAACAGCTGAAATCAAAGTCAGAATCGCTGATAATTTCTACACCATCAAGGCACCAGGCAACGGACATCTCGATGCTGTCAGCAACTGCCTTAAGAAGACATCTTATGACTTCAACTACAACTTTATTACATATTCAGAGCATGCGCTTTCATCGGATTCTCATTCAAAGGCAGCAGCCTATGTATGTATTGAAGGCAAAGACAATAAACAGTACTGGGGAGTGGGAACTCACGAAGATATCATTCTGGCATCGGTAAATGCCCTTGTGAGCGCACTTAACAGACAGAATAAACAGGAACACTTCGTTAAATAAAAGAGAGGAGCGAAATTATGGGAATGACAATGACGCAGAAGATACTGGCAGCTCATGCCGGACTCGACAGCGTTACTGCAGGACAGCTTATCAGAGCAAACCTTGATATGGTTCTCGGCAATGATATCACGACACCGGTTGCCGTAAACGAATTCGAGAAAGCGGGATTCGACGGTATATTTGATAAAGGCAAAATATCACTTGTAATGGACCACTTCACACCTAACAAGGACATTAAGGCTGCGGAGCAGTGCATGCAGTGCAGGGCTTTTGCGAGAAGATTCGAAGTTGAGAACTTCTTTGATGTAGGCAGAATGGGTATAGAACATGCGCTTCTGCCGGAGCAGGGCATCGTTAAGGCCGGAGACTGTATTATCGGTGCAGACTCACACACTTGCACATACGGAGCACTCGGTGCGTTTTCCACAGGTGTCGGAAGCACAGACATGGCAGCCGGAATGGCTACGGGACAGGCCTGGTTCAAGGTTCCCGAGGCAATAAAGATTAATCTTACCGGCGAACTCAGAGAGAATGTTACAGGCAAAGACCTGATTCTTCATATTATCGGACTCATCGGCGTTGACGGAGCTTTGTACAAATCAATGGAATTCGCAGGAGAAGGCGTTAAGTCTCTGTCAATGGATGACAGACTTTGCGTTGCGAATATGGCAATTGAAGCCGGTGCGAAGAACGGAATATTCCCGGTTGACAGCGTAACCGAAGAGTATATGACAGGAAGAGCCAGAGGCGAATGGACAGTATATGAGGCGGACGAAGACGCAGAATATGCAAAGGTTATAGACATTGATCTTTCTCTGCTGAAGCCGACAGTATCATTCCCGCATCTGCCTGAAAACACTAAGACAATTGATGAAGTCGGAGATGTTCCGATTGACCAGGTTGTTATCGGATCATGCACCAACGGCAGACTTGAGGATATGGAATACGCAGCTAAAATCCTCGAAGGAAGAAAGATACATGATAATGTCAGAGCGATTGTGATTCCTGCAACACAGGAAATCTACAAGGAATGTATCGCGAAGGGATATCTGGACATATTTGTCGATTCGGGATGTGTTGTTTCAACACCTACATGCGGACCATGTCTCGGAGGGCATATGGGAATCCTGGCAGCAGGAGAAAGATGCGTTGCAACGACAAACAGAAATTTTGTCGGCAGAATGGGACACGTTAAATCTGAAGTATATCTGGCAAGCCCTGTAATTGCTGCAGCATCGGCAGTAGCAGGCAAAATCGCCGGACCTGATGAAATATAGGAGGCGGAAATGAAAGCACACGGAAAAGTTCACAAATACGGTGACAATATAGATACAGACGTAATAATTCCCGCAAGATACCTGAACACAGCAGACCATAAGGAACTGGCAAGCCACTGTATGGTGGATATCGACGAAGATTTCGTAAACAAAGTTCAGCAGGGGGATATTATGGTCGGCGGCGAGAATTTCGGATGCGGATCATCCAGAGAACATGCGCCGATAGCAATTAAAACAAGCGGAATAGACTGTGTAATAGCTAAGACCTTCGCACGTATATTCTACAGAAATTCAATCAATATCGGATTGCCGATTCTGGAATGTCCTGAAGCAAGCGAGAGAATAGAAGCCGGCGATGAAGTGTCTATCGATTTCGATGAGGGTATTATTGTTAACGAAACAAAGGGAGAGACTTACAAAGCTCAGCCGTTCCCTGAATTTATCAAGGAGATAATGGCCAAGGGCGGGCTTATGAAGAGCCTCACAGAGTAAAGGAGATACAATGAATTATAAAATAGCAGTTATACCGGGTGACGGAATAGGCCCGGAAGTAATAGGAGAAGCACTCAAGGTTCTCGACGCTGTCGGTGAAAAATACGGGCATACTTTTGAATACACTAAGGTTCTCGCAGGAGGCTGTGCAATCGATGAGAAAGGTGAGTGCCTTCCTCAGGAAACAGTTGATGTGTGCCGCAGCTCCGACGCAGTCTTACTTGGCGCAGTAGGCGGATGGAAATGGGACACACTGCCCGGTGACAAGAGACCTGAGAGAGCTTTGCTGGGACTGAGAAAGGAACTGGGACTGTTTGCCAATTTAAGACCGGCGCTGCTTTTCGAGGAGCTGGCCGAAGCATGTCCGCTGAAACCCGAAATAGTTGAAGGCGGGCTGGATATTGTCGTAGTAAGAGAGCTTACGGGCGGAATATATTTCGGAGAAAAGGGCACTGTCGATACAGATCTGGGACCTGCCGCATACGATGTGGAGCAGTATGCTGAAGAAGAAGTCAGACGAATTGCCAAGGTGGCTTTCGATATGGCAATGAAGAGAAACAAGAAGCTGACAAGCGTGGACAAGGCAAATGTTCTTGAAAGCTCCCGTCTCTGGAGAAGAATTGTAGCGGAAGTTGCCGAAGATTATCCTGAAGTGGAAGTTAACAACTTCTACGTTGACAATGCTGCAATGCAGCTTGTGAGAAATCCGAAACAGTTTGATGTAATCGTTACAAGCAATATTTTCGGTGATATTCTTTCTGATGAAGCAAGTATGATAACCGGGTCAATCGGAATGCTTCCGTCGGCAAGCCTTGCTAACGGTAATTTCGGTATGTACGAGCCGGTTCACGGTTCCGCACCTGATATTGCAGGGCAGGATATTGCCAATCCGATGGCAACAATTCTGTCGGCAGCAATGATGCTCAGATACACCTTCGGACTCGGTGATGAGGCTGACTGTATTGAGAATGCAGTGAAGAAAGTCCTTGCGGACGGTTACAGAACAGCAGATATTGCCAAGGACGGAGAAGCTGTTACCGGAACTGCGGAAATCGGCAGACTTATCAAAGAAGCAATTTAATGAAAATAAATTAAGAATCGTTTTCGAGGCGTTGGCGATGTGGTAAAATGAAACCATGAAAAAGACAAAACGCTTAACGGTAATATTAGGATTTGCAGTATGTGTATTGGCGGTTGTTCTTGTAATGACCGCCAATATTAATGTGCCCGAAAAAAACGGAGATACAGCCGGCGAAGCAGAGCAGGCTTCAGATTCACCGGGCAAGCCGGTATCAGAACTCGAGGAGTTCGTTACAGTACGGAACGGGGACGGAAACAATGTGGGCTTAGAGGCTCTGGATGATGAAGACTATGATGGATTCATGTTCACCTTGAAGGACTCGGCGCCGGAGAATGTTACAGACAATCTGAAGAACAGTAGGGGTATCGAATATTCGAAGGAATCGAACCTGTACACCGCCGAAACTCTTGATGACATAGAAAACTCAGTGGAACGAGAATACCTTGAGATGGTAGAACCTGAT
Organism: Bacillota bacterium; assembly: GCA_029008005.1. GTDB lineage: Bacteria > Bacillota > Clostridia > Peptostreptococcales > Anaerovoracaceae > Lentihominibacter. Next base: position 37,344 of record JAQXIX010000020.1, read on the forward strand.
TATGTTGTGGAGCTTATGGAGAATTCTCCGGAACCTAACGATCCCGCATACAATATAAACAGCCAGAGCTATCAGTGGTATATCAGAGAAATCAAGGCCGATAAAGCTTGGGAGAAAAAACTTTACGGGCAGTATACGGATAAAAGCAGAACCGGGAATGTAACGGTGGCAATCGTTGACAGCGGTCTCGTGGGAACGGGAAACGGCCAGGCTCTTCATGAAGACATAAATTACTATAATGTGCTGGAGGGTAAGAATTTCGCCGATTCCCAGGAAGGGACGGCTGACAGCTTCGGTCACGGAACGATGTCGGCGGGTATAATCGCTGCGAAGCAGAATAACGGCAAAGGTGTAGCGGGTATTGCTCCTGAGGTCGACATTCTGCCTGTTAAAATTTTCGGAGAAAGCAAGACAGCTAAAATGTCAGAAGTGCTGGAAGGTGTTCACGAAGCTGTCAGAAGAGATGCAGATGTAATTAACATGAGCTTCGGGACAGAGGGGGCATCCGTTTATATGGAGAGTCTCTGCAATGAAGCTGTAAACAAGGGAATAATACTCGTTGCATCAGCAGGAAACGGAGGAACTTCCGTAAACAATTATCCGGCCGCCTACAGTACTGTTGTAGGTGTGGGCGCTATTGACAAGAACAGAAACAGAGCCTCTTTTTCCCAGACGGGGACAGGGGTGTATGTCACGGCTCCCGGTACAGAAATTGTAAGTGTCGGATACAAAGATTCAACAGCATACAGCAAGGGTGGCGGAACATCTTATTCATGCCCTCAGGTTTCGGCTCTTGCGGCACTTTGCAAGTCGATTTCGCCTGATATAAACGCTGAAGAATTCATGAAGCTGCTCAGGGAAACATCGACTGACCTTGGTTCGCCGGGGAAAGATAATGTTTTCGGTTACGGACTCGTGAATTTCGAAGGGGCAACCGGCAGACTTCTGGATGAGAATATCGGAGATGTTTCAGGCACTCAAGAATCTCTGCCTGTTGCACAGGCACCGGAAAACATATCTGCCGTATTCGAAGAGGACGGCCGGGATTTAGATAAAAGCGAAATCTGCATTGTCAAGGGAGATGAATCTGAGAATTTGAAACTTAAGGCCAATGCCGAATCAAAGGATGGAGGGGAAATTTCGTATCAGTGGTGGATGAGCAGAAATTCATACACGAAAGGTTCACCGATTGAAGGCGCTTCCGGTGCGGAATGCGAGATAAACAAGGAGATGGCGGGAACGTATTACTATTACGTTCAGGTTAAAAACACAGTTGTGGACGAAAAGGGCAACTCCGACGAGGCGACGGCCGTATCGGGAAGGCTGCTGGTCACAATAGTGAAAGATGCCGTCGAAAGTGCAGAAGATATAGATGCTCTGATAAGCGGAATCGGGGCGGTTTCACTGGAGAAGGAAGAGATGATTGTACAGGTGAGAGCCTTGTACGATATGCAGCCTGACAGCGTCAAAAAGCTTGTTACAAAGTTGTCTGTCCTTCAGGCGGCAGAGAAAAAACTCGATGAGCTTCGAACAGCGGCGGCAAGGCCCGGTACAACAACTAATGTGAAGGCAGTCTCAAACTCATATAATTCCATGAAAATCACGTGGAAAGCTGACAGTAAGGCCGTGGGATATCAGCTGTACAGAGCCACATCAAAGTATGGCAGATACGTATATATCGGAACCGTAACAGGAGGAAACAAAGTATCGTCAATAGACAGTAACTTGGTTTTCGGATGTAAATACTACTATAAAGTGAGAGCTTTCGGGATGGCGTTTTTGAAGAACGGACCGGAGGATATTTACGGCAATCTGTCTGAAACGGCCTGTGGTCAGACTAAACTCTCTGCTCCGACCCTATCGGTTACTGCAGGTAAGAAAAAAGCGACCATTCGCTGGAACCGCATTGCCGGAGCGAAGGGATACGTAATTTACCGCTCGAAAAAAGCCGGCAAAGGCTTCAAGGCAGTTAAGACCGTTAAAAGCGGAAGCACGGTAAAATACACAAACAAGAAACTCGGAAGCAAAAAAACATATTATTACAAAGTCAGAGCTTACAGGTATAAATCCGGGACAAAGAAAGCCTACAGCAGCTATTCGCCTGTTCGCAAAGTAATAACCAGATAGATGCTATTATGCCATGAAAAAAATTGATTTGATAATACCCTGCCACAATGAAGAAGATAACATAGAAAGATTCTTCGCGGCAGCGTCAGAAACAGAAAACTCAATAGAAGACTGCTGCTTCAGATATATATTTGTCGATGACGGCAGTACTGACGGAACTCTGGATAAAATAAAGGCTCTGGAAGGTGCCGGGTACATTTCATTCAGCAGAAATTTCGGCAAGGAAGCAGCTATGTATGCAGGGTTGAAAGCATCGGCTAAAGGCGATGCCGACTACGCTGTTGTAATAGATGCAGATCTGCAGCACCCGCCGGAGCTGATAAAGGAAATGCTGAAAAAACTTGAAGAAACAGGTTGTGACAGTGTAGCGGCCCGCAGAGTTTCACGAAAAGGGGAACCGGTAATCAGAAGTATTTTCGCCAGATTGTTTTACAAAATAATGAACAGATTCAGTGAAATTCATCTGGCAGACGGTGTCGTTGACTTCAGAATAATGAGTCACAGGATGGTGAAAACAATTGCAGACATGCCGGAACGATGCCGGTTCTCGAAAGGTCTTTTTCAGTGGGTAGGCTTCGATACTCAGTGGATAGAATTCGAAAATGTCAAGCGTGTGTCAGGCGAAAGCAGATGGACAGTCTGGGGATTGACGAAATATGCAATTGACGGGTTTGTGGATTTTGCTGATTCACCCCTTAAGGCGGCAGGAGTTGCAGGCTCGGTTATTGCTGTCGGATCCCTGCTTTACCTGATTGCAGAGATTATCAAGACTATTCTGATGGGTAAAGACACCCCCGGATATGCGTCAACCATATGCCTGATACTGTTTTTCGGAGGGGTAATAATAGCCATGCTCGGAATTATCGGAGAGTATATAGGCAGAATGTATATAGAGACAAAGGCGAGACCTGTTTATGTGGAAAAAGAGAGCAATATTGAAAATCACAAATAGGCGATATGAGTTCGCATCGTTTATTTTGCCGGTACTGATTATGGTACTGGCTTTTGCCTTTGCGGGAATATTCCCCTTCGGTGAAAATCAGATTGCCGTAATCGACATGTATCACCAGTATGTGCCTTTTCTCAGTGAGCTTCAAAGCAAACTGCAGTCCGGAGAAAGTCTGCTGTTTTCCTGGAATATAGGCTGCGGAATTAATTTCTGGTGCCTGATTTCTTATTATTGCGCCAGTCCTCTGAATTTTATTCTTTTCCTGTTTCCGAAAGACTATCTGATGGAAGGTATCACTGTAGTGCTTCTGATTAAAATCGGTCTTTCAGGTTCTTTTATGTACATGTACCTTAAAGAGACACAAAGACTGAAACCCCTGGTTTCCTTCGACAGAAAGGATTTAGGCGGTGCATTCTCCAGTGAAGCGCACGTAGACGATTATCCGACGAAGGCGGGAGGACTGAAAGGACTGGCTTTTTCCTGCATGTATGCACTGTGTTCCTTCGTGCTGGGGTATTACTGGTGCATTATGTGGATGGATGCCGTAATGCTGCTGCCTCTTTGTATTCTCGGTCTGAACAGAATAATTGAAGGGAGAAGCCCGGTGCTCTATACAGTGAGCATCGCTTTGACTGTCTTCAGCAATTACTACATGGCAATAATGGTCTGTATCTTCATTATGTGCTATTATCCCGTTCTTTACTTTATCAAGGACAGGAGCGGTGTGAAGGAATGTGCGGTGACTACGGCTAAAGCCGTGGGATTTTCCTTTATGGGAATCGCCATGGCGGCAGTGATGCTTTTGCCTACATATCTCAGCATGGGGAAGACCTATTACTTCAAGTCGCAAATGCAGGAGGAATGGTCCTTTTATAACAGCTTCATTGATATATTGCGGCAGTTTCTGCCGGGATATGAGCTGACCTTCAGAGAGGGACTTCCTAATTTATATTGCGGCGCTGCAGCTGTTGTGATGGTTGTTTTTTATTACATTTCAAGAAGGATATCTCTGAGGGAAAAATTTCTAAATTCTCTTATGCTGGTTTTTCTGCTGTTCAGCCTGAACGTCAATAAACTGGACTTTATATGGCATGGCATGCATTTCCCGAACCAGCTGCCTTACAGATACTCTTTTGTTGTGAGCTTCCTGATACTGGGAATGGCGTACAAAGGCTTTTCATCCATAGAAAGGGGCAAAGGCATCAAGAGCAGCAATATTATAATTGCACTTCTCATGGCGATTACCATTGCCGACTGCGGATTCGGTGCATGCAGAGCCGTGGAGACAGTGGGAACGACCACAAGAACAGATTATTTCAGGGAGCACAGAGAAATATCGCTTCTGGAAAATGAGAGAGAGGAAGCTTTCGTCAGAACGGAGATTTACGGCAGAAACACGTTGAACAATCCGGCGCTTTTCGGGTACAAAGGCATTTCGCAGTTTTCTTCATCAGCCGATGCGGATGCATCAGACCTTTTGGAAGCAATAGGGCTGGAGGCGGCAGGATATAAGAACAGGCACAACTATGTTCTGACTGATCCTGTGACAAATGCTCTTTTGAATGTTGGATATCTCATAAGCTGTGACAGCGAGATAAATGATGATTATTTCGAAAGCATGTACAGAAGAGGAGACTGCTTCCTGTACAAAAGCAGATACCCGCTTTCGGTAGGGTACATGACCGATGAGAGAATAACCGGATGGAAGCTTGATCCGACAGATCCTTACGAAGGGCTTAATGACTTCCTGAGACGGGCGACCGGTGACAGTAATCTGGAAGTTTTCTCGGAGGCAAAAAATGTAACGGTTAAAGAAAGAAAGAAGTCTACAGAGATCAAGGCCGTATCTGACAGGCTTAAACAGTACTATATTTTCGTTGAGCCTAGCGGTGCGAAATCGGCGGAAATCCTTATTAACGGAGAGTACAGCAGAAGTATAAGGGAAGATTGCGGTGCAATAGTTTACGGAGGACGCATTGACAAAGGCGACAGTATTTCCGTTAGGGTCAATTACGAGGACGGAACGAACAGAATCTCCGAACCTCTCTGGAAAATATGCACAGTAAATGACGAACAGTGGGATAGAGCATATGCGAAACTTAGTGATGAGCTGATGGAAGTTGATAAATGCACAGATAGAGGCCTTAGCGGAAGCATTAAGGTTAAAAAAGACGGCCGTCTGGTGATATCGGTTCCTTACGAGGATGGTTGGACAGTCAAGGTTGACGGCAGAAAATTCGAAATTAAAGAGACTGTAGGCGATTGCTGGATTTCGATTCCTCTGAAGAAAGGGGAGCATTATATCGAGATGAGTTTCATTCCTGCCGGACTTGCAGCCGGAGTTATTATATCGGCTGCAGCCGTCATTATGCTTATTGCTGTGTGTCGTTTCTCCAGAGGTCGGTTAAGGAGGAAATCAGCGGGTCAATGTCTTCCAGAGGAATCTGATTGTAATAAAAAATCATAGATGTCTTTCCCGTTGAGGACTCTGACAGTATAACAGAAGGAATGCCGAGACTTTCGGCTTCCTTTTTTAGTGCCGCCGGTTCCTTGGCGGAACTGATTGTCAGAATAACATTAATTCCGGAGGATGTGTTCTTAAGGGACACGAAGTCTCCCGCATAACGAGCAAAGGCATCACAAATTGCAGTAAGCTTTTCGGAATAAAGTTTCCTGAGTTTTTTAATATGGGTCTGGTAGTTTCCTGTTTCCATAAACATAGCCAGTGTCAGCTGTTCCAGCTTAGAGCATGTCTGAGAGTAATCTCCCGCCATCGATGAAAACATTTCGGCCATTTCGGGAGGAAGAACCATGTAGCTGATTTTCATAGCGGCGAAAAGTGTGCTGGAGAATGAGCTCAGATATATTACACGATTTCCGTTCTGCTCGAGACTTCTCAGTGCAGGAATAGGGCGACCGAAATATCTCAGCTCACTGTCATAGTCATCTTCTATTATGTAGCTGTCGTTGTTTTCGGCCCAGGATAACAGTTCGTACCGACGGCCGACAGGCATGACAGAACCGGTAAAAATATGATTTGAGGGACTCACATAGGCGGCGGTTCTGATATTTGCCGGAAGCTTTTCGATTATCAGACCGTTATCGGCAACGTTTACAGATGTGAGGGCCAGCCCCTTATCTCTGAAAGCGCTGCGTACAGGAGTGTACACAGGGTTTTCCAGTGCGATGTTTTCGATTCCCTTTTTTCTCAGGACAGTCGCCAGTTGGCTTGTAATCTGCTGTGTTCCGGCGCCGATTATAATCTGATCGGGAGTGCAAGAAACGCCTCGGCTCATATACAGGTATCTCGATATTTCGGTGCGAAGTCCCGGTTCTCCCTGAGGGTCGCCTTCGAAGAACAGGGAAGGTGAATAATCTGTAATGATTTTATTCATGCACTTTTTCCATTTATTGAAGTCAAAACAGTCAGGATCGTACTGCATTGACGGGAGTGCTTTGGTTACAACATCCTCAAAGTCGGGAAGCTGTGTGTTAAAGCGTGTTCTGCTGATTGGAAGAGGCAGTCCCGGATCCGAAAGCACCCGCCCTACATAGTATCCCGACTGGGCTTTGCTGTAGATATATCCTTCCACAAGGAGCTGATTGTAGCACTGTTCAATAGTTGTAATGCTCAGTTTTGTGGATTTTGCCAGATTTCTAAGGGATGGAAGCTTTTCGCCTTCGTGAATTTCGCCGGCGAGAATCGACTCTTTAATGTAGTCGTAAAGCTGGAGGTAGTAGGGTCTCTTAACTTTTTCGTCGAAAACGGGAAGGATCGCCTTCATTTGCAAACTCCTATCTGTTGACATAAAATTTTTTAATATTGTATATTTCATTAAGTACACTTTTCTTTTATTATAGTATAAAGGAAATAATATCGTCTATCTACAAAAAAATATCACAATGATGTTTTATAATGGTCAAAAATTTGTTAGACTAAATGATATTGATTAAATAGGAGATAACGAATGAAACCCCTTAAGATTAAAGATATAGTCCTTGAACCGGGCAGACCGAAAATAGCGATTCCCATTTCCGGGAGAAATTTTGATGAAATTGCAGAGCAGTGTGAAGAGGCCGTCAATGGTCCCTGCGATATAATAGAGTGGAGAGCGGATTATTTTCTGAACACAATCGAATCACTTGACGAGAGTGTCGAGAAGATGAAGGTACATCCGGAGATTATCAGAATTCTGGACGAAATCGATTACATCGCAGAAGGAAGGCCGGTGATTTTCACAGTAAGAGGCGGCACACAGGGCGGTGAGAAGCCAATAAGTAGGAAGAGCGCCTACGACCTTGCCAGAATAGCGGCTCAGTCAAAGCTGGTTACTATTGTGGACATGGACTTTTTCGAAGAAAACGGTACGTTTAACCTGCAGGAAATGCTGGAACAGATTGAAGCGATTCACGAATACGGCGTGAAGGTAATCCTGTCATATCACAATTTCAGGAAGACAGTTTCGAGAGAAGCTATTGTATCCATGGTCAAGCAGATGAGAAACATGGGCGCTGACATATGCAAGATAGCAGTAACAACCGAAACGAAGGAAGAAGGAGTCGATCTCGTTAAGACGACAGCTGCTGTTACAGAGGGAGATCAGGGTCCCGTAATTATACTTGCTATGGGAGAAGAAGGTAAAATCACCCGTGTTGCCGGAGGTGAATACGGCTCCTGCATCACCTATGCATCAGGAACCAAGGCTACAGCGCCGGGACAGATGTCTGCAGAACATCTGAGTGAACTGCTTGACAAATTTTACAACAAAGACGGAAATAATTAATGGAGTTTATTAAAGCCGATAACCTTACATTTGAATACAGCAAAGAGACAGAAAACGGCCTTTCTAAGACAGTTGCCCTGAAGAATATCAGCTTCACTGTACAGAAGGGCAGTTTTACTGCGGTAATAGGACAGAACGGATCGGGTAAATCAACACTTGCCAAGAATATTAACGGTCTGCTGCTTCCGACGGAGGGTAAAATATACGTTGACGGAATGGACGCCTCTGTGCCGGAGAATATATGGGAAATCAGAAAACGCGTAGCTATGGTTTTTCAGAACCCGGATAACCAGATTGTATCATCCATTGTGGAAGATGATGTAGCCTTCGGTCCGGAGAATCTCGGTATTGAACCTGAGGAAATCAGACGCCGCGTGGACTCCGCTCTTAAAGGAGTGGAAATGTATGAACACAGGAAGAAGGGACCGCACAGACTTTCGGGAGGACAGAAGCAGAGAGTGGCAATTGCAGGAGCGATAGCTATGGAACCTGAATGCATTGTCTTCGATGAACCGACAGCGATGCTCGACCCGAAGGGACGAGAGTACGTTATGAGTGCCATAAAGACACTGAATGAGCGTGGGATAACAGTTCTGCTGATAACTCATTTTATGGATGAGGCACTTTGCGCAGATCAGATAATCGTTATGGATAAAGGCGTTATCGCCATGGACGGAACACCGGCAGAGGTGTTCAAACGAGTTGATGAACTCAAGGCATTGAGCCTCGGTGTTCCCGCAGCAGTTGAGCTGGGGCTGCAGCTGAGAAAGAGAGGCATTGATGTGCCTGAAGAAATAATGACTACAGAGGAAATAGTCGAATACATTTCCTGTCTGAGAAAGGAAGGCAGGTAGAAAGTATGTCGATAGAAATAAAGAAACTTACACACATATACAGCGAAGGACTCCCTTTTGAGTCTGTGGCACTGGATGAGGTTTCCTTCAGTGTTAAGGACGGAGATTTCTTCGGAATTATCGGTCATACAGGATCGGGGAAATCGACGCTTCTGCAGCATCTTAACGGACTGCTGAAGCCAAAGAGCGGAACAATTGTAATAAGCGGAACAGATATTACAGCCGACGGCGCAGTAATGAGAGATGTACGCAGGAAGGTGGGACTGGTATTCCAGTATCCTGAGTATCAGCTGTTTGAAGAAACTGTCGCCGCAGATGTAGCCTTTGGTCCTAAAAACCTGGGGCTCGCCGAAGAAGAGGTGGATGAGAGAGTTCGAGAGGCACTTGAACTTGTGGGGCTTGACTATGAAGAGTTAAAGGATGTTTCACCCTTTGACCTTTCCGGAGGTCAGAAAAGGCGAGTGGCAATTGCCGGGGTAATTGCCATGAAACCGGAGGTGCTGATTCTCGATGAACCGACAGCGGGACTCAATCCCAAGGCGCACAGAGATGTGCTGGAAATGGTGACGGAAATACACAGGCATGAGAATAATATTATCGTGCTTGTTTCCCATAATATGAATGATATAGCGGCTCTCTGCGACAGAGTTGCCGTAATGGATCACGGACAGCTTCTGATGGAAGGTACTCCCGAAGAAGTTTTTTCGCGGGAAGAAGAGCTTAAAAGCGTTGGGCTGGCAATCCCCGACAGCATGGAAATAGTGTCGCAGCTCAGGAAACGGGGAATGGAAATCAATCATCCGTGTCTTACAATTGAAGACGCAGCGGAGGCAATAGCAGAAATTCTGAAATGATACGAGATATAACATTAGGACAATATTATCAGGGAAATTCTCCTGTTCACAGACTGGATCCGAGAATCAAGATTCTGGCTACGATATTTTATATTGCGGCTCTGTTTGTCGTGCGGGATTTTATCGGTTTCCTCGTGGCTTTCTGCTTCCTTGAAGCAGTGATAATGCTGTCAAAAGTACCCAGAAGATTTATATGGAAAGGGTTGAAACCCGTAATATTTATTCTGGCGTTTACGCTTATAATCAATATGTTTATGATTGATGGCGAGATTCTCGTCAGATTCTGGGTTTTTCATATTACGAAGGAAGGCGTCAGAACGGCGCTGTTTATGGGCACAAGGCTTGTGCTGCTCATAATCGGCTCGTCCCTGCTGACCCTTACGACGAAGCCTATCGGCCTGACAGACGGAATTGAAGCACTACTGTCGCCTTTTAAGAAAATCGGCGTGCCTGCTCACGAACTGGCTATGATGATGACAATAGCTTTAAGGTTTATTCCGACGCTTCTGGAAGAGACAGATAAGATAATGAAAGCACAGCAGGCAAGAGGTGCGGACTTCGAAAGCGGGAATATAATAAGAAGGGCAAAGGCTCTTGTTCCTATTCTGATTCCTTTGTTTATCAGTGCATTCAGAATTGCTCAGGAACTGGCGCTGGCAATGGAAGCGAGATGTTACGGCTGCGGAATCGAAAGAACCCGAATGAATGCCATGAAGCTGAAAAAAATCGATGTGGCGGGGAGCCTGATATTTATCTGTTTCCTGGCAGCTGTAGTACTTGAAAGGATACTTCTTTAATGAGACAGAGGAAAGCTAAGGATCTGGAGAATAAACTTGACGCATATGGCGAAATTCTCGTAAGAGAACCGTCACCGAAGGCGTGGGCCGATGCCTTTGCACCCGGTGTAGAAGGAGATTTATATGTTGAGATAGGCTGCGGTAAAGGGAAATTCGCAGTTAAAAAGGCTGCAGACAATCCCGAAGACAGATTCGTGGCGATAGAAGGTCAGGGTACTGTAATGCTTAGAGCTTTGGCAAAAGCCGAAGAAGCAGGTCTGCCGGGGAATCTTCGCTTCACGCTTGCCTTTGTCAACGGGATGGAGGCTTTGTTTGAAGAGAGCAGTCTCGCGGGAGTTTATCTGAATTTCAGCGACCCGTGGCCGAAGGCGAGACACGAGAAGAGAAGACTCACATACTGGGAAAGACTTCTCGATTATGCATGGGCCGTAAGAAACGGCGGTTTTATTGAAATAAAAACAGACAATGATTCGCTGTTTGAATTCACCATTGAGCAGATAGAGGAAAAGTGTCGCGAAACGCTGGAAATTATAGAACTCACAAGAGATCTTCACGGCAGCGAATATGAGTCGAGATTCACTATGACAGAATACGAAGAAAAATTCAGCGGCAAGGGCAAGAATATTAATTACGTAAAGGTAACTGTTAATAAAAACAAAGGAGAGTAGACGTGGCGGAGTATATACTTGCGAGAGGAAACGGAAGACACATACCACAGGAGGACAAGATTTTTGGCATCAGCAACAGGGCCAAGGCTGCAATAGCGAAATACGGCAAAGATGCAGTAGTAAACGGAACTATAGGATCACTTCTGGATGATGACGGAGAACTGGTGGTTCTGAAGTCTGTCGATGAAGTGTTCAAACACTTAAGTCCTAAGGATTATGCCGAATATGCACCGATAGGCGGAATTAAACCTTTCAGAGATTCTGTCAAGAAGGCAGCTTTCGGAAATCATGTTCCTGATGGATATATTGAAGCGGTTGCGACACCGGGAGGAACAGGGTCGCTGAGAAACGTAATTTCCAACTACTCCGATGGGGGAGACAAGGTTCTTACATCAGACTGGCACTGGGCTCCGTACAATACAATTGCGGCAGAGATAGGAAGAAGCATTGACACCTTCTGCTTTTTCACTGAGGAAGGTAAGTTTAACGTTGAATCCTTCAGAGAGAAGACACTGGAGCTTATTGCCGCACAGGAGAGTCTCGTAATAATACTTAACACACCTGCTCACAATCCGACAGGGTATTCATTATCCCTTGAAGACTGGGACGATGTAATCGAAGTTCTCGGCGAAGCAGCAAAGGCCGGCAAAGCAATTGCGCTTGTTGTTGATGTGGCGTATATAGATTTTGCAGGCGATGAAGACGAGTACAGATGCTTCATGCCTAAACTGGCGTCCCTTCCGGAAAATGTGATTTCAATAGTGGCGTACAGCCTTTCGAAGACATTCACTCTGTACGGAACGAGATGCGGTGCAATGATATGCGTTGCCAAAACTCAGGAAATTGCAGATGAATTTAAGAGAGTGTGCGAATTCTCATCGAGAGGATCATGGTCAAACAGTGCGAAGGTTGCTCAGGTAATTCTCTCGAGAATTTACGGAGACCCGCATCTTCTTGACGAAATAAACAAGGAGAGAGCAGTGTTCAGGGAAATGCTCCTTAAGAGAGGCAAGGCCTTCGAAGAAGAAGCGGCTCGCGTTGGGCTGGAGATTCTGCCTTTTGATGCAGGATTCTTCGTAAGTATTCCGTGTGACAATCCGGACGAAGTAAGCAAAAAGCTTGAAGCCGAAAACGTATTCCTCGTACCGCTTGTTAAGGGCGTTCGTGTATCGGTGGCATCGCTTCCGGAAAGTGTATGTAGGAAGCTGCCGGCTATGATAAAGAAATACATTTAATTAATTGACAATATATGGTAATTATGGTATTATTTCCTTCGAAAAGGGAGTCATGAAAGGAAAGGAGATAATATCATGATGAAAAATGAAGGAAGCGTCAGATTCGAAATTATCGAAGAAATCGGCGTTATTACCACGCATCCTACGGGATGGGCCAAGGAATTGAACCTTGTAAGCTGGAACGGGAGTACGCCTAAGTATGACATAAGGGACTGGAGTCCGGACAGAGGAAGAATGTCAAGAGGACTTACATTTCAGGAAGAAGAAATGAGACGTGTTCTCGAGCTCTTCAGGAAACGTCGCAGCGACAGGAGAGTTATGGCGAGAGAGGCGGTTCAGGTTGAAGAACCTGTCAAGTCGGAAGAGGTCGATTTCGAAGAAGAACCGGTTACAGACGCCGAATTTTAAGAACTTGCAGTTTGCGAGGCGGTAGAAACATCTACCGCCTTGTTGTGTTTTTGTGTTACAATTTAATAACGACCGAAAATCCATGGGAGGTATGGAGATGAATATAAAAATAAAAACTGAGCGTGAAGGACAGTGGACAGAGATAAGTGTTGCTGAGGGAACAACGCTTAAGGCACTGGCGGACATATATCAGAAAGAACTGCCATACAGAATAATTCTGGCAAGAGTAAACGGGTTCGTGACGGAGCTGACTGAACAGGTAACCGAAGGAACAGATGTTGAATTGATTGACAGAAGAGATCACTCGGCTGATCTGGCGTACCAGAGAGGACTTTCGATGGTATACGTTCATGCAGTTCGCAGAGTTATGAATAAAGATGTTCTTATTGACTATTCAATAAACAAAGGATTTTTCACCAGAATACTGCAGGATGAAGAAGTGACGGGGGAACAGGTTGAACTGATTGAGAAGGAAATGAGAAATATAGTTGACCGTGACGCCGCCTTTGAAAGAGACGGCAGGGAATATGTTCTCGAAGGCTATCACGACTGTTATTTCGGAATTATGCCGCCGTCAACCGGATATATCAGGGAATTTGCTCTGATGAAGTACAGAGACGGAGTGCTTTTAAGATATCCGGACTGCAGCAAGCCTGATGAAATGACACCTTATGACGATCAGTACAAGCTTCAGGCGGCTTTTGATGAAGCTCATGAATGGGGGCGCCTGATGAAGGCGGAGTTCCTTGATGATGTGAATGAAACTGTGAGAAAAGGCGAGGCCGGAATATTGATTCTAATGGCTGAGGCTTTTCACGAGAAAAAGCTTGCAGAGACAGCAGAAAAAATTGCTGCCGGCGGGAAGAGAATAATCCTCGTGGCCGGACCGTCATCTTCAGGCAAGACGACTTTTTCGAGAAGACTGTCAGTGCAGCTGAGAGTACATGGTCTCAGACCGATTTATATGGGGACGGACGATTATTTCCTGGACAGAGAAAATGCACCGAGAGATGAAAAGGGTGAGTACAGATTCGAAGACCTGGATGCACTGGATCTTGATTTGTTCAACAGAGATATAAATAATCTCCTGGCAGGGGAGATGGTGGATATGCCTGTATTTGACTTCATAGAAGGAAAAAAGAAGTTTGGAACGAGGCTCACTAAAATCGAAAAGGATCAGCCGATTATCATAGAAGGAATTCATGCGTTAAACGAGAAGCTGACAGAACATATTTCGCCCGATGAACTGTTCAGGATATACATATGTCCGCTGATTCATCTGAATATGAACGGGCACGTGAGAATACCGACGGCAGATGCACGTCTTATAAGAAGAATGGTCAGGGATTACAAATATCGCGCCCATTCACCTTCAAAGACTATCAAAGGCTGGTCAAAGGTAAGAGAAGGCGAAAGCAGAAACATATTTCCGTACAGCAACAGTGCAGATGTGATTTTTAACTCGGCGCTGGTTTACGAGCAGTGTCTTCTTAAGAAATATGCCGTGCCGCTTCTGGAATCCGTTGACAAGGATGACGAAATGCGCGGGCGCGCAGAGGAGCTTTTGCAGTTTCTGGAGAATTTTGAAACCATTGAGGAAGACAATTGCGTACTTAACAATTCAATAATGCGAGAGTTTATCGGAGGGTCGGTATTCGGAGATCTGTAGAAAAGGAAGGAAATAATATGATTGCAGTAATAGGAATTGCAAAGGCTAAAATCAAGGTTAAGCTGGGAATACCGGGAAAAGAAGAGACTTATCAGGACGAAGCGGTTATGAACAACATGCCTCCTGAAATGGAGGCGGCATACGGCGAGGCAATGCGTGCCAGAGATCAGCTGTGGGAAGGCGTAGGCAGAGAACATGGTGTGTTCGGCGGGTACGATTCGGTATCAAGTAAAGATACTGATGAAATTACAACGGAATTCAGAGGAACAGCATACAAGGCAGCGTGTCATCTGTCGGATAAGGAATGCCTTGCCGGTACAGATGAGGAAGTGGTATTTATTTCGGCGGCGGGCAGAGACCTGACGGGGGATGCGCTGATAAGCGACCTTCAGAGAAGGGGTGTTAATACATCGTGCATTGCCAGAAGCGACGGCAAGACGCCTATTGAGGTGGAAGTTGTAAACTTTATTAATGATTTGCAGTTTGCCAGAAGCAACAGAGGACTGGCGGGGAAATTGACTCCGGAGTTTGTGGACAGATACAGTGATGTTATTTCACAGGCCTCTGTGATTGTCGTTGACGGGACGCTGCCTGAAGAAACAATCTCACATATTTCCGGCACCTATGGCGACAAGACAAAGATTGTATTCGATCCCGGCTCCATTGATGGTGCGGAACGTGTTAAGCTGAGAAAATCCCAGGCTCTTTCGGGAGTGTACTGTGTCGTGCCGGGAAGAATGGAAGCGGAAGAAATATGCGGAAGAAGTATTCTCGGCAGAGATAAGCTGGCTGAAGCAGCATCCTTGTTCAGCGATAAGGGCGTAGATGTAACGGTTATTACAATGAAAGGCGGCGGTCTCTACTACAGCGCAGGTGATGAGGAAGATATCCTTCGACCTGAAAGAGTGCTTAATTTCGCTGAGCCGGAAGGTGCGGGAGATGTTGTTACAGCAGCAATTGCATGTGGTATTTCGAAAGGTCTTTCTGCGGGGGAAGCATGTCGACTGGCGATGGATGCAGCTGCGGAATATCTTAAGGACATAGAAGATGTATTCTAGGAGGTAGTGTTATGGCAATAAAAGTAGATAATTTAAAAAAGGGCGGAAAAGTAAAGATCGAGACGATAATAAAAAATCTCGAAAAAAGAAACATGAAGGGATACTATGCGGAAAACCGTGAAGAAGCCCTTAAGATGCTTCTTGAAATGATCCCGGAAGGTTCATCGGTAGGAAAGGGAGGTTCCGCAACCCTTGATGAAGTTGGAATCACGAAGGTGCTGGCAGAAGGTAATTACGAATATCTTGATGCCTTCGCGACCTCAGATCCGGAAGCTGCCAATGCAGTAAGACGCAGAATCTTCAGCGCAGATTATTTCATAACGAGCACTAATGCCGTAACGCTGGACGGCAAACTTATGAACATTGACGGAACAGGAAACAGAATGGCAGCGTTTATTTGGGGTCCTGATAAGGTGATCGTAGTTGCCGGATTAAATAAAATTGTCGGAAGTGAAGAGGATGCGCTGGGAAGAATAAAGTGCGACGCATGTCCTCCTAACGGAATCAGACTCGGCAAGAAAACACCTTGCAGCATTACAGGCAAATGCGGAGAATGCCTCTCGCCGGGAAACACTATGTGCAGCCATATTGTAACAACGAGATTTTCATCGATAAATGACAGAATTCATGTGATACTTGTTAACGAATCACTGGGATTCTAAACAAACGGCAGTGAAATGAGAGTAGAAGTAGGATACGGAACTGGAAGTCAGACTGTAGATATCTCCGGAAAGAGTACAGTTGAAATTCTGAGAGCCAATGAAGTGAATATTGAACGCAGGGGAGCAGAGGCTGTAGATTTTGCTCTTCGAAACCCTGTCGGACTGCCTGAGATCGGTAAGGTGATAAGACCGGGCGAAAAAATCGCTGTAGTCACAAGCGACATTTCGCGACCGATGCCGACCTGGGTGGTTATGCCGTGTCTGCTTGATGCATTGTATGAAGCGGGAGCGGCGAAAGAAGACATTACCCTGGTATTTGCTTTGGGAAGCCACAGAAACCATACAGAAGAAGAGATGCGCCGTCTGGCGGGAGAAAGAGCGTACAGTGAAATTAAATGCGTGGATTCGGACCCGACGGACTGTGTGCGCCTTGGCGTAACCGAAAGAGGAACTCCTGTTGATATCACTCGGGTTGTGGCGGAAGCCGACAGGAGAATATGCCTGGGAAATATAGAATATCATTATTTCGCGGGATATTCCGGAGGAGCAAAGGCTATTATGCCGGGGGTATCGACGCCTGCGGCAATACAGGCGAATCATTCGATGATGGTTAATGATAAAGCTTGTGCAGGTAATCTGGAAGATAATCCTATAAGGCAGGATATCGAGGAAGCCGCAGCGCTGTGCGGAATCGACTACATTGTGAATGTTGTTCTTGATGAGCATAAAGAAATAGTTTTCGCAGTTGCCGGAGACGTTACGGAAGCTCACAGAGAGGGATGCAGATTCCTGGATGGTATGTATGAAGTAAGCGTTGAGGAAAAGGCGGATATTGTAATCGTTTCTCAGGGAGGCGCGCCGAAGGATGCCAACATGTATCAGACTCAGAAGGCTCTTGACAATGCCGGACATGCCGTCAGACCGGGAGGGACGATTATCCTGGTCGGAGCGTGTAATGAAGGAATGGGGTCTGCCCTGTTTGAAGAGTGGATGACGGAGGCGAAAAATCCTGAAGATATTGTTGAGCGCATTGAGAGGGAATTCCGTCTTGGCGGCCATAAAGCTGCGGCCATAGCGAAGATACTTGAGTATGCCGATATTAAACTTGTTTCCATGATGGATGAGGATTTTGTAAGAAATATTTTCATGGAGCCCTATGATAACCTTGATGACGCATACAGAGACGCTGCGCTTAAGTACGGAGACGATGCGAGAATAATCGTAATGCCTTACGGGGGAGCCACGCTTCCGCGAATAAGGGCAGCCGGAGACAAATAATTGCAGACGAATTAAGCGAGAATCCCGTGAGAACGGGGTTCTCGCTCTTTTTTTGACATTATATAGATACACACTACGAGGTGTGTATAGAATAGCGTCTGTAACCATTGAAAACTGTGGATTTTGCATATTAAAATTCGTTGAAATTTATTTAAAAAAGTACTTGAAATTAACAGGGGACTTTGATAAAATGTTAGAGCTTGTGTAAGGCGATGAAATGGGAAGTTACCGTGCTATCGGAGAATTTCCATGGAGAAAGTCCCCACATAAGATCGGGGGCGAAGGGATTCGCTGAGTTTTCAGTGTGCCCCGCAAACAGGAAACACACAAAGGCGTGTACAAAGCAAGCGAAACCACCGTACACGTTGAAAATTCAAGCCTGAACCCCTTGTACAAGCATAGCGAAAACTGTACAAAAGCAAGTTATAGGAGGAAAAAATGAGCGAATTACAGAAAATCAGAATTAAGCTTAAGGCTTATGACCACGCACTTCTGGATGCATCAGCTGCTAAGATAGTTGAAACAGCACAGAAGACAGGTGCCGAAGTATCAGGCCCTATTCCGCTTCCTACAGAGAAGGAAGTAGTAACAATTTTGAGAGCTGTTCACAAGTATAAGGATTCAAGAGAACAGTTCGAACAGAGAACTCACAAGAGACTCATCGACATCACAAGTGCGACAGCTAAGACTACAGACGCACTGACTAAGCTTGACCTGCCTGCAGGAGTTGATATCGAAATCAAGCTTTAAGTTCTAAACATGAAGGGAATACTCCCTGATTAGTATGGACGGTGCATAGCATGATCCGCCGCCGGCCGGCAGTAAGGTTAGCCGGTGAGTTGCATAAGCGGAGGGGATTGATGGTGTGCCGGCCCGCTGTTAAGAAAGAGAGGAATTAATAAACTATGAAAACAATCTTAGGAAAGAAAATGGGCATGACTCAGATCTTTACCGAAGCAGGAGCAGTAGTTCCTGTAACAGTAGTGGAAGCAGGCCCTGTAACAGTTACTCAGGTTAAGACAGTTGAAACAGACGGTTACGACGGAGTACAGGTTGGATTCATCGAGGCTAAGCCTCAGAGAGTCAACAAGCCTATGACAGGTCATTTCGCAAAGAATGATCTCAAGCCGATGAAATATCTGGCAGAGTTCAGACCTGAAGAAGGTGAAGCTTACGAAGTAGGACAGCAGATTACAGTTGCTGATTTCGAAGTAGGCAGCAAGCTTGATGTAACAGGAACATCAAAGGGTAAAGGAACTCAGGGTAACATCAAGAGACACGGACACCACAGAGGCCCTATGAGCCACGGTTCAAAGCATAAGAGACTGGCCGGAGCACTGGCTGCAGGTACATACCCGTCAAGAGTATTCAAGGGTAATGCAGGTCCGGGAAGAATGGGACGTGAAACAGTAACAGTTCAGAACGTTGAGCTGGTAAAAGTTATTGAAGATAGAAACCTTATGCTGATCAAGGGTGCAGTACCTGGAAACAAAGGTGGAATCGTTCGCATCCAGTACGCAGTAAAAGGTCAGGACAAATAAGGATGACTTCAGGAAGGAGGAAGTAAAATGTCAAAAGTGACAATGCTGAATATG
>JAQXIX010000021.1 GCA_029008005.1 Bacillota bacterium
TACCATTTTCTTTTCCTGTTTTGGCTTCGGCACAGGAACGCTCTTTTTTCGTTTTTTGCTCATACTATCAGTTCCTTTCTTTATTACTTCTATGGGAAAATCGCACATTCTGTCCCCACAAATAACTATGTATGGATGAACGCAGGGGCTCTCAGAAGCCCTCAGGTGCCCTCATATGCACAGTTTTTCTGATTTGCTTAAATCGCAGGAACCATTGAAAATGCTGACTTCCCTTGAAAATAAAGAACTCGGAGCATTTGCTCCGAGTATAAAGTCTTGGTTGCGGGGAGAGGACTTGAACCTCTGGCCTCCGGGTTATGAGCCCGACGAGCTACCAACTGCTCCACCCCGCGATGATGATTGTTTAAGGTTGGTGCCGGAGACCGGGGTCGAACCGGTACGATCGGTAAGGATCGCAGGATTTTAAGTCCTGTGCGTCTGCCAATTCCGCCACTCCGGCGTATCCAGGTACATACCTCAAACTTACTGTTAAATTTTAAAACATCTTCCTGTTTAGAAAGAAAATCTGAAGCCGAGACTTCAGAAAAAATTGGCTCCGAGGGTGGGGCTCGAACCCACAGCCTACCGGTTAACAGCCGGTTGCTCCACCATTGAGCTACCTCGGAATATTATGTTTTGTCCCGTAACGACAAGAGTTATTATACATGATGCCGTTACGGGATGTCAACCATTTTTTTATATTTATTTTGCTTTTTTTCTGCGCTGCTTTTTCTTCTTATTTTCTGCCTAATCGCTTGGTTATGTGTTTACCGGATGATTTTTTCTCTTCATCTTCGGTTTCCGATTTGCCGATGTCAGGATCATCAATGGCAAAGCTTTCCGGATCATCGATAGGTTTAGGCTCTTCAGTTTCAAGACGCTCGTTTTCTTTTTTCGTCTCTTCAATCTGTTTAGCCTGTTCTTCCTTCTGTGCAGCTTCGATAAGCTTGATTTTTTCAGTATATTTCTTGATGTTGGTTGTATCGCCCTGCGCCTCGTATATAAGAAGCAGTTCTTTCATAGTCTCAATATGACTTCCGTTCATCTGGAGAACCTTTCTGAACTCCGTAACTGCATCCTTCGTCCGGCCGAGCTCCGAATAACCGCGTCCAAGGTAGTAATGCAAAGGCCACCAGTCGGTGAACTGGCTCTGCAGATACTCTTCCAGAATTGCCACACCTTCCTCAATTCTCCCGCAGTCAATCTTGAGGCATCCGTCTTCGATAGCAACAGGATGTGCTATCTGCTTAAGACGCTTATCTATTTCTCTGCGATCCTTACCATTCTTCGAAAACTTCAGGAATCCCTGCCATGCAAGCTGTGCCTTGCCGTAAAGTCCCATGTTGAGATATGAATATCCAAGGTAATAATATCCCATGGAAAAACGCGGATGAGTTTCCGTGAGAAGCTCGAACCAGTCGAGAGCCTCTGCCTTGAAACGCCCTACGTATTCTTCATTCTTACTGTGCTCATACATTACTCTGCAGGCTCTGGCGTAAGAATACATTCCGTGCAGATAATCGTATCTCATACAGAGAGCTGCTCTGAAATGGATACATGCGTTGTCCATTTCACCGTTTTCCGCAGCATCTCTTCCTTCTTTGAGCATTCCTTCATAAAGCTTGTAGTTATACAGCTTAGTAAGAATTTCAACGTAATTCTTCGTATACTTAAAATGCGGGTCGCATCCCATTACCCATGCCATGTTCTCAGCGATTACGAGGAAATCAATTCCGCTGCCACCTGCAAATTCCTTAACTTCCTTTCTTCTCAAAGGAATCGGAACTCCCTTCATGAGATGGCCTGCCTTGTTCTTTTCCATAAATTCCTGAGAGAACTCCACAAATACGAACTTGTTGAGATACTTCTTGAAATATCTTCCTATGCGATCTTCTCTAAGCTGAATATCACATTCTTCTCTGGGTCTTACAACTGTTCTTGTTATTCCCATTGTCTGCAGCAGGGACATATCTTCCTTATCGTGAATAACATTCTCCTGCTGTTTTTTTCTGTTTCTTAAACTCATATGGCACCTCTACAGCGCTCTGAAGCGCTCATCCTTAAACATGTTGTGGTTTTCCATTGCCTCTCTTAGAAGTGACATCATTTCTTCCTTGTCGTCCGGCAGATTCCCTCTCAGAGAAATATAATTAGATGCATGGTTGCTTCTGAAAACACACTTCTTCGATACATCTGTATTTTTAAGCAAAAGCAGCGTCTCCGCCGTTACCTCCTCAGGTGAAAGCAGCTTAAGCTTACCTGACTGAATATCTTTAGCCATAGGCACAGACGGGTCAACCATCAAAGTCAGAAGTCCCACATATGACGGCTGCATCTCGCTTATCATAGTTCCTGTTTCGATAGCATGTTCTTCCCAGCCGTCTCTGCCTGCGAGACCGGAAATAAATGTTACCGAAGCTTTGATTCCGCATCTTTCGATTTTCTTCACTCCATCGATAAGCTGCTGCCTCGTCTCGCCTTTGCAGATATCCTTAAGCACTTTGTCGCTTCCCGATTCCGCTCCAAGATATACCATCTGAAGTCCCGCTTCACGAAGACTGATAAGCTCCTCATCTGTTTTTTTGAGGGCGTCGGTAGCGCGACCGTATACAGTTACACGTTCACATTCCGGGAAGTTTTCTCTTATATGATTGAGAATCGGCAGAAGCCTTCTGTTTGAAAGGGCCAGCGCATCTCCGTCGCACAGAAACATTCTGTCGACTCTGCGATACTGTTTCCTTGCATCAACCAGATCCTCTATTACCTCATCTATGTTTCTTACTCTGAATTTCTTGTCCTTGTACATACTGCAGAATGTACACTTGTTGTGTGTGCATCCTATTGTGACCTGAACAAGAAGACTGTACGCCTCACTGGGCGGTCTGAAAATATTTCCTTCGTATCTCATTACATTTTCTCCGGTGCCTTCATGCAGAGAAGATCAAGGCCGTTTCTGATTGCATCTCTCGCTGCGATAACCATTGCCACCTTGGCAACCTTTTCATCTTCGTTGTCTACCAGAATGTGTTCATCGTGATAGAACTTGTTAAAGGCCTGCGCTATATCAATAATATGTCTTGAAACGATTGACGGTTCATACTTCTCACCTGCTTCGAGGATTACGCCCGGCAGTTCATAGAGAAGCACCGACAGTCTGTGGGCACTTTCTCCGGTAACGTATGATGCATCAAATCCGGCTTTTGCTTTAGCGACAATATCGTCGCCGGCTTTCCTGAGTATGCTGCATGCTCTGGCGTGTGTATACTGCACGTACGGACCTGTTTCTCCCTCAAAGTTAAGAACATGATCCCACGAGAATACATAATCCTTGATTCTGTAGTTTGAAAGTTCGTTGAACACAACTGCACCGATGCCTACTGCATTTGCAATTTCTTCAGCCGCCTCAGGATCTGCGTCAGGGTTCTTTTCTTTTATTATTTCACGAGTCTTCTCAACAGCTCCCTTAAGAACATCTTCCAGGAATACAACTCTGCCTTCTCTTGTTGACATTGTTCCGTCCTGAAGACTTACGAGACCGAAAGGAACGTGAACGCAATCTCTCGCCCATTCATATCCCATGAGTTCGAGAATCTGAATCCACTGCTGGAAGTGAAGGTTCTGCTGTGATGCAACAACGTAAATATTCTTATAGAAGTCGTAATTTTCCTTTCTGTATACGGCTGCGGCAATATCTCTTGTAAT
>JAQXIX010000022.1 GCA_029008005.1 Bacillota bacterium
TGCTGCAATGTTTCTATATCCGGATAATTTTTACCCGTTTCCCATCTTGAAACAGCCTTATCTGAAACATTAAGTTTGTCTGCCAGTTCCTTTTGCGTGAAACCTTTTTCTTTTCTCAACTTAACAATTGCCTTGCCAAAATCATTATTAGTCATAATCAGCCTCCTCCTTATTGTTCCTGTTAAGATTGTTTCACTTTTCTATGTAAAAGTCACCCTAGCAGAGCGAGAATTACTATTTCTGCTAGCCTTTATTGATATTTTCATTCACCAGTTTCTGATACTTCCTGTCTATAAATCTAGAATAGACCAGAGATGGAATAGCAACCACTATTATTGCAATCGTCGTCCAACCTCTGCTTATATTCAAGGCTGGGAGAATAAGACTCAGTGCCACCCATGGAACCCCGAGCATCAACCATGTTTTTGCCTGAAGACGAATGTAATCTCGCGTCCAGCTATATCCCTTATACTTGGAAGGAATAACTTGAAAACCAAACAACCCAATTACACCGTATACAGTCCAGAATATGCCTAAATATAATATAGTATCCATAATACATTTCTCCTCACATATAATCACAAAGCTTAATTCTTGAAGTATTCCTTCAATCCAAATTTGTACGCACTGCAAATCGCTTTGAATTTTGAACCTCCTGCAGAAGTAATGCAGACACCTGGGCAAGGTAGATTTCTCACAAACATAATAATGATAAGTGCACTTACAATTAATGCCGCTACAGATAACCCCATCGATATGCCCACATAATTACCCATTAATTTCATTATGATAGCAACTAACGCTAAAATGCCTACGATTACAGGCAATATAATTTCACATATTTTAAAAAGCTTTCTCATGCGTTTCACCTCTACTGTTTGTTATCTTTTTTCTTTATTTTGTTCAATTCTACACTGCCAAAACAAAGCATTGCAGATCCAAGACATAACCAAACAACTCCCATTGAAGTATTATATCTGCCAATAAGATTAATGGCAGCCGTTATGTATGCACTTATTGATCCAATGAAATATATAAACATAAGAATTTTTTCATTTTTCATA
The DNA here is from genome assembly GCA_029008005.1 of Bacillota bacterium. Lineage (GTDB taxonomy): Bacteria > Bacillota > Clostridia > Peptostreptococcales > Anaerovoracaceae > Lentihominibacter. The sequence goes on from JAQXIX010000022.1 coordinate 1,065, forward strand.
TCTTCACCTTTTTATCATTATTTCAATCTACGCTCATCATAATCATAATCAGAATTCTTCTTTGCATATAACCAGCCTAAAAGCCAGCTGTCAGTAAGCAGTGCTACCAACAGGCCTTTCTGTATTCCTTCTTTTTCAGCAGGACCTCTCGTGCTTTTTATAAAGAAATATCTTATTATTAAAAATATGCCGGCAAGTATTACTAGCAACACGAGTAATGGAATCATATTCATTTGTACCCTCCCTATAAAACAAAATGGTGCCCCTTTTAAGAAGCACCATTGAATCATCTCATATAAACTTGTGCGTATTTAAAATACCTTTCCTGAAATCATTAACTTGTCACGATTCAATACACACTTCTCTAAGCCCATTATACTTTATAACCAGCTATATGTATATAAACATATCTGTAGATGCTTCATGTAGGAGCCAGTTAAAAACCAATGATTTTTTAAAAACAAAGAGGCTCTGAAATACTTGGAGTATCGTCCACCCCAACATTCTTTACAGAGCCTAACGTATTCACGAAGCTGGTCCTTTTTGTGTTTACGAAAAAGAAAAAAGCGACTCTGATGTCGCTTCTGTCTCTCCTAGTCAAACCATACTATCGTCGCAAATCCGCGTTTATAAAAGCAGTAGTTCGAATAGGAACGTTTTGGTACACCATCAGGGGCTTACGCGGGTTGCCGACGCAACCCACCGTCCTGCGCTCGCCTAAGGCGTGCTCGAACCTGAACAGTCCACCGGACTGTTCAGCCCTTTCGGGTTCGAGCCCCTGCTAACGATTATATCTAAATAAAACAAAAGACGGTTCTCTGAACCGTCTTTTGTTTTATTGGTACACCATCAGGGGTTCGAACCCTGGACACCCTGATTAAGAGTCAGGTGCTCTGCCAGCTGAGCTAATGGTGCTCATTGCGTCACGCGCAATTAATAGTATATGGAAACAAGTGCTGTATGTCAATACATTTCTGAAAAAAATTTAATTTTTTTCGGTTTTCTATAACAAAATCTGGGACATCATTGCAAGCACCAGAACAACGCTTACTATTCCAAGTATAAGGGTGAGTTTTCGTGCCTTTGCTCTGTTAACTTCCTTTTCCTGTTCTTTGTCAAGACCTTCCCGAGAAGCCCTGTTATCAAGCATTTACTGTTCCTCCTCCGCAAGTTTCCAAAGTTCCTCATATCCCGAAATCCGATAAGCCTTACCATCTATTATCAGGACATCGCGTTTCGAGAATTCAAATGAGCATTTCAAACCATCTTCAAGTTCGAAGACTGCACTGCCCCATATGCTGCCATCGGTCGAAGCACCGGAAGCAATCTCGTCTTCGACGAGAATATTTTTAAGTGCCCGGTAGACATTCTTAACATCTCCGAAGGTCTCTCCGCTGAATTCCGATGCACCATTGTCGCATACTAAAACCACACCGGCAACATTTTCATCGTTGAAGGCTTCCATAAGGACCTTCGTGCTCTCCCTCTTGTCATAAATCATCAAAGGGGAGTTGCCATCCATAATATCGGTTATTCCAGGAGTGTTCTCATCATCCAGATTCTGTTTTTTCTCTCCGCCAAAGCCCTTAGGCAGACCTACGGCAAGGCAGATAATCAGGCAGACCAGCATACACCCTACAAGGGCGATGCCGGTCTTTGAAAATCTCTTTTTAGACATTCTGCACCTTATCGGCTGCATCATCCAGCCAGTTTCCTTCGAAAGTTTCAATAGCTCCTGCATCACATTTAGCTGCGAGCTTAGGATCTATCGGCAGCTTGGCGAGTACAGGAATATCAAAGCTTTCCGCTACCTCGTCAACCTTGCTGTCTCCGAAAATACTGATTTCACTTCCGCAGTCAGGGCACTTGAAATACGAATAGTTTTCAACAAGGCCGATTACCGGAACATCCATCATTTCCGCCATTTTAATCGCCTTGGTAACAACCATGGAAACAAGGTCCTGAGGGGAAGTAACAACAATTATACCGTCCACCGGCAGCGACTGGAATACTGTAAGCGGAACGTCTCCTGTACCAGGAGGCATATCTACGAAGAGGTAATCGATATCTCCCCAGAGCACATCTGTCCAGAACTGCTTAACAAGTCCTGCGATAACGGGACCTCTCCAGAGAACCGGATCGGTATCGTCATCAAGCAGATTGTTTACCGACATAGTCGCAATTCCCGTCGAAGTATTGAGCGGCAGAATTCCTTCTTCTACTGCACTTGCGTTTTCTGTAATTCCGAAAGCCTTAGGAATCGAAGGTCCTGTTACGTCTGCATCCATTACGCCTACGTTGAAACCTCTCCTGCGCATAGTAACTGACATCATGGATGTAACCAGGGACTTTCCTACTCCGCCCTTGCCGCTGACAATGGCAATCACTTTTTTAATGTTGTTGTGTTCGTTTGTTTTCTCAATAAGGGACTTCGGATCGAAGCTGCCGCATCCGCTTGCACTCGGGCAACTGCCGCAATCATGAGTGCAGCCTCCTTCCGGTGTACTGTTTTCAGCTGAGCCACCGCCACAGCCATCGCATCCGAATTTCTTAAGATTATCAAACATTTATGTCATCTCCTTCTGAATTATATATAGTCTTTCTTCACGTATTCACTTGTTGCCGCCTTCAGAAGCGCACCGTATTCAAGAACGAATTCTACAACATCACCTACTCTATACTCTTTGTCACAGTTTGTCACATCGAGAATCATGTGGTCAGAACTTCCGCCGAGAATGTCAACCTGACCGTCAACAGGTGTGAGTCCGTCAATATCGATATCCTGCTTTCCTACTGCCAGAATTGCTCTTTTGATAATTCCTCTGTCTTCATATTCAGGAACATTTCCGAAAGCATCTTTGCCGACTTCCCCGATAGGCAGTGATGGCTTCTCCTGAAGCTCGATAATCTGCGCCTGAAGTGTCATCGCATCATGAACCGCACCGGGAACTGTCTCACCGTATGCTGTATCATTACCGAGCATAATGCTCTCACCAAGTCTCAGATTGTTGATTTTTTCAGGCATGTCACCCTTCCATATCAGGTAAATCGAGCTGGAATTTCCGCCTGATACAACAGTTAACTTTCTGCCGATTCTCTCTTCAACCTTATCTGCCATATTACAAAGCACCGACAGATTGTCATTCTTCGGAATAATAGCACCGTAGCATGTCAGATTTGTGCTGAGTCCGTAAAGTTCAACATTGCTCATAGCTTCAATTGCTTCTGCAGTCTTAAGAATCTTTTCTTCTTCCTTGAAGAAAATACCTTCTCTCAGGTCTCCCAGATCTACCATAAGCAAAATCTTATGCACTTTGCCCTGCTTCGCAGCTTCCTCATTGATTGCCTCAATTGTGACAAGCTCCGAATTCTGGCTGATATCAACATACTCCACGAGTTCCTTTATTTCACTCATCATAGGAAGTCTCAGGAGTACACTCTGCTTCTCTGTATCTTTAATGAGATCGGCATATTTTTTAATATTGTCCACTCTGGAGTCTGCCAGAAAATCAACAGACGGGTGTGCCGCCAGCATCTCGCATACTTTTCTGTCTGCGCAAACACACTTAGTCACACACATCATGCTGCATCCGCCGTCATCCTTTGTAATCTTAGCGGCAGCATCAACATTAGCCTTAAGTTTTTCCATGTTATATACTAGTTTTGGATACATTTGCATTCTCCTTTTTTCAGTATTTCCTATACTATAACACCCGCACGTGAATAGTGCAATTGTCCTGTATACATTGTATAATAATTATCAGGAGAGAATATGAAATGAACGAAAAAACAATTCACAACTGCATAGTAGTCGGTGCCGGAGCGTCAGGATTGTTCTTCGGAGCATCGCCCTTCCATTTGTCAGGCGGAGTAATATTAGAGGGAAATTCACAGCCGGGACGAAAACTTCTCATGAGCGGAAGCGGTCAGTGCAATATAACACATGCCGGCTCAATCAAAGACTTTGTAAGCTGTTACAACAGCAGCCGCATACGCAGCTGCCTGTTCAAATACAATAACGATCACCTCCGTGACTTTCTCAGAAAAAACGGAGTAGACACTATCATTCGCGAAGACGGCAAGGTGTTTCCCAAGTCAATGAAAGCCGATGACATACTGCAAATGCTTTTGCACCGATGTGAAAGAAACGGATTCCGGATTCTCACTTCACACAAAGTTACGAAAATAACGAAATCCGACTCAGGTTTGTGGTCTGTTATCTGCGGAAACAGGCGATTTACCGGAAAAAATCTCATCATTGCCTGCGGGGGATGTTCATATCCTTCGACGGGTTCAGACGGTTCAATCTTCGAAATCCTGCGACGCGACCTGAAGCTGGAAATCACGGAACTGAGACCCGCTCTCGTTCCTGTCGCGGTAAAAGACTACCCTTATGGGGAACTCTCCGGAATTTCTTTTCCCGATGCATCTGTTAGAATCCTGGATGGCGACACAGGTGTCTGCCGTGATAAAACCTGCGGTCCTGTGCTGCTGACACACAGAGATTTCTCGGGACCGGCTGTTCTGAACACATCAAAAAACGCCCGCATAGGCGATTTACTTGAAATAAACTATGCCGGACGCTCCGGAGATTACATTCATTCAGAGCTTTCCCGTGCCAGACACGGATCCTCCAGAACCATGGCATCCGACATATCATCGGTAACCGGATTCCCTATGAGATTCTGCAAAAGCCTTGAATCCCGATTCGGAAATTCGGTTAACAAGATATGTGATGCCATATGCAAAGAAAAATTCACAATAACCTGCGGTCCCGGTTTCAAAAAGGCCATGGCTACATCAGGCGGCGTAAGTCTTAATGAGCTGAACCTCAAAACCTTTGAGTCCAAAACCCTCGAAGGTCTGTTCATAATAGGCGAAACCTGCGACATCGACGGCATAACCGGCGGTTACAATCTGCAGTTCGCATATTCTTCAGCCTTTGCATCAGCGGAATACATCGCTTCAGATTAAGTCAGATCGGCGAATTCCAGGGGAATAATCTCACCTAAATCAGCGGGCGAAACCTTAACCTGATATCCGATTTTGCCGGCACTGAAAAACACAGCATCGAAATCCAAAGCGCTTTTGTCCATTATAGTCGGAAACTGCTTTTTCATCCCAATCGGAGAACACCCTCCGTGGATGTATCCCGTCAGCGGCAGCAGTTCTTTGGATTTTATCATTTCTATGTATTTCTCACCAACTGCCTTTGCTCCCTTTTTCAGGTTAAGCTCCCCTGTCACGGGAATTACGAACACATAATGTTCTCCGGATTTACCGACTGTCACCAGCGTCTTGAAAACCTGCGCCGTATTCTGTCCGAGAACCCGCGCCACATCTTCTCCGCTTATCATACCTGTTTCAGCGTAACAGCGGCTTTCAAACCGGATCTTATGCTGTTCCAACAGGCGCATTACATTTGTTTTCTCGTTCTTATCGTTCTTTTTCTTCATAAATTCTCAAATAAAAATGTGTCATATTCCCGGTTCCTATCTTCTGTCAAAAATAAGTCCTGCCGCAATATCATCGCTCACTTTTTTACCCGCAAGAACTTCCAGGAGCATCAGGGAGAATTCCATCGCAGCAGCAGGCCCCAATCCCGTAATTATTCTTCCTGAAACAGTAACGGTTTCTCCGGTTGCCACATCTTCCCCGAGTATTTCTTCATTGCCCGGATAGACTGTTGCCTTTGCACCTTCCAGAACGCCGCATGCTGCCAGCACCATAGGCGCCGCACAAATGGCACCGAGATACTTATTCTCATCTGCCGCGAATTCTTTTATCTTCGCACAAAGCCCTTCATGGTTTCCCAGATTATCGGCTCCCGGCAGTCCACCGGGTAAAACGATCATATCACAGCTGTCATAGTCTGCCTCTTCAAAAAGAATGTCCGCTTCAATGTTGACACCATGCGTGCCTCTAACAAGTCTGTCTCCTGTAACCGAAACCAATTCCGCTTCAACGCCGCCTCTTCTGAGTACGTCTGTTATTGTAAGCGCTTCAACTTCCTCAAATCCTTCTGCCAGATGAATATATGCCTTCATTTCAATACTCCTGCCTTTCTTCTATACATATCTGCAAATATATCCGTTCATTTTTTCTGCCCATTCCTCATCGGTAAATTCAAGGGCTGTTTTCTCCAGCTGCATGAGTTCCTGTTCCGGAAGCTTCTCCATGTCTGCCGGTTCGTATGCTCTGAGAGTTCTCCTCAGCAGCTGAAACACCCGGCGCCTGCCATCGGGCAATCTCCTGTATAAATCAATATCCTTGAGCATTTTCGCACGCTCGCTGCCGGTCATTCTTCCTTCTATACTCTGAAGAAGATTTATCATGTGGTCGCTTGTGATTTTGCCGGGCATATCTGTCAGCTCAATGAGTCTTCTGATTTCATTAACCTTGTCGTCATCGCTGCACATTTGGAACACGCCGTTTCTCATGTCATCGTACAGTTCCGTTCCCGGCTTTATCGCTGCTGTTCTGATTCTCACAAAGTCCGGAGAAACAGCGTTAACCACTTCAGCTGTACCCTCGGCATTTTTAATGCTGAGATCTTTACCGCCGATTCCCGGCATGAAATATATGCTCAGCTCAATTCCTCCTGCTTTCACAGCTCTTCCGGCGATTATTTCCTGCTCCGCTGTTACGCCTTTGTTTATTCGAGCCAGCACTTCGTCGCTGCCTGATTCATATCCCGAGTGAATTCTGTCCAGGCCGGCCTCTTTAAGTTCCGCGAATCCCTCAGCACTTACTTTCGCCAGATTTTCCGCGCGGCCGTACGAAGTTACACGCTTGATTCCCGGGAATGTTTCTCTGAGATATTTAAGTACATCGGTAAGCCTTCCGCTGCTGAGAGCAGTAGTGTTGCCATCCTGCAGGAACACATTTTCTCCGCCTCCGATAAGCCAGTTCGCTACAAGATAAAAACTCTGCCGCTCTTCTTCTCCGATTATCGTCTCCAGCTCCATGTTTAGTCCGTTAATATCCCATTGCTCATTCATACTGCCGGCTGCCATGCCGCCTCGCCGGTACTTCATTACCCTCTCAGCCAGCTTCGCGATATTGTCTATGTCTTCTTTTATACTGTCTGCGCTGAAGGCTTTGAACCCGGTGTTTCTGTAGAGACTGCAGAATTTGCACTTATTCCACGTGCATCCTCTCGTAACCTGCAGCAGCAGACTGTTGGCTTCACTTGGGGGTCTTATCGGCCCCACTCTGAATTTCAAGTCTGTCATAATATTATTTCCTTCTCTGTCTATATGTCTCATTAAAGAGTTTTCTTATACAGCATGCAGTGGCAAAATCCTTCAAATTCCGGGTCGGCTATCTGTGCCTTGAATTCTTCACACATGCATTTGTTTTCCTCAAGCTTGCCGATTTTGCACGGACAGTAGCCGTCCTTCATTTCGAGTCCTTCTTTTATTCTCTTCACAACTTCTTTATCCGGATTAAGTTCAACCTTCATTTTCCTGCTCCTTTCTCAATCCATACCCTTTCTCTATTGCATCTTTCAACATAGCACCTACCCTCCGGGAATCAGCGAGAGATTTGTAATCGGCAATAGACAATTTATCCCCAAAATCAGCCTTAAGCTGTCTGCTGAGCCTGACAATATCATCCTTTCCCCGACTCATTCGCAGCGCAGATGCCTCAGCTTTTATCACACCGATGCACAGTGTTTCGCCACCGAGCACTCTATACAATTCTTCTCTGAAACCCTCGCACAGCAGCTCTTCACCTCCGATTTCATCAAGAAGAATAACATGGGGTGCCGCCGCTGCCGACTTTTTCAAAAGCTCTACGCCCTGCTTTTCGAATACTTCTCTGAATTTCCGTGTTTTGCCCGATGCAAAAGCTTTAAACACACATCCCGCAAGGCAGTCGGAATCACTTTCCGGATTAATTGCCAGCTCACATGCCGGCACAGTTAATCCCGTCTCAGGTGCCGGTCCGATTCTGAAAGCAACTGTATCACCTTTCTCATCGGTTATCCGCTGGCTCTGGAATCCGGCCACTTTTAAATCATCATGTTCTTTCAGACACTCTCCCAGCACCTTTCTTATCAATGTCGACGTCCCGGTCTGAATCGGGCCTTCTAAAAATAAATGTTTCATGAATTCAGTATAACATACATACTGCTTTTATTATATAATAGAGGCGAAAGGTGAGGAAAAATGAAATACTATCTCGGCGTCGACGGCGGCGGTACAAAAACAAGATTTATATTGTGTGACGAAGATCAGAACCTGATTTCAGAATATAAGGGAGGTTCGTGTCACTACCTTCAGATAGGCTTTGACGGAATAAGCCGCCTGATTTCAGAAGGCTTAAATTCAGTATGCAACATCGCTTCCGTAAGTCCTTCCGAAATAACGGGAGCATTTCTCGGTCTCGCAGGTTACGGTGACATTACATCTGACGCTGCGCCGATTGAGGCTGCAGTCACTTCGGCTATGCAGTCAGTACCCTTCAGAATAGGTAATGACTGTGAAAACGCTCTAGCCGGAGCTCTCGAAGGAAGACCCGGAATCAATATTATTGCCGGCACGGGGGCAGTAGGTTTCGGACGTGATGATTCGGGGAAAACTTACAGATGCGGCGGCTGGCACTATGCCCTTGGCGGCGATGAAGGCAGCGCCTACTGGATTGGTTGGAGCATGCTGAAAGAATTCGCTCGTCAGAGCGACGGCAGAAGTCCTAAAACCGCTCTCCACTCTGCTATAAAAGAATATTTGGGAATTACAAGGGACGATGAGGCTGTAACGCGAGTGGCGATAGAATGGAATCTTGACAGAGGAAAAATAGCCGCCATTTCTCCACTGTGCAGCAGACTTTGCGAAAGCGGAGATCTCGCGGCGACAGCCATAATGAAAGATTGTGCCCGAGAACTTGCGGATTACGCTGAATCCATATATCGAAACCTTAAATTTAATGAAAAAACTCCCGTAAGCGGTACGGGAGGTGTTTTCTCGTCGGGAAAAATCCTTACAGACGAGCTTGACAGACTACTGCGGGAATCCGGAATGTATTTTACCCCGGCCGAAAAGGATCCTGCAATGGGTGCCGTTGTACTTGCCATTCAGAACTTCAGATAATCTTCTTAAGCCCTTCTATGTCCGGCTCTTTGCCGGATTTTTTTATTTCGATAGCTTTCTTCAGCTTATTGAAAGTTTTTTCATCAAGCGGATAAAGAGCCTGAAACAGAGCCGTTGCCAGAAGCATTATTCCCGGAATCAGAATAAAAGCCTCCGTTACCATTTCAAACTTCAGAATCCAGCCAAGCGCCTGTGTTGCAACAGATGTGAACAAAGTAAATACAAGTCCGTAAACAGATGAAACACTGCCTTCAAGCCTTTTGCCGAAACGAAATTCGGCTACTTCGCACATATCGTACATAATCGCGTTTATCAGCTGCCAGAAACATGTATACGCAACAGAAAAAATCACTGCATATACGCCCATAATAATGAAGCTTTTTATTCCGATAAAATAGAAGAATATGCACCCTGCTCCGGATAACGCCATGCTGGCGAGCATAGTTTCCCTCTTGCCGAATCTCACTGCCGTGAATCCTATCACAGGCGTGAGAACAAGATTTGTGATTATGGAAATCAGAAATACGGCTGATGTGATTTCATCGCCCATTCCCAGGTTGTATCTGGCAAAAAACACCATGCTGGATGTATAAAATGTATTGGCTAAAGTAAACGTTCCGATTACTGCCACCAGATATTTAAATGGTTTCAGCAGGGCGATTTTAGTGTATTCTCTTATCAGCCCCGGAATACTGAAGCTGTCATCCGTCGGGGCATTCATGTTTTCTTTGCCTTCCGTGCTTTTCCAGGTAATGAGAATGCCCGCTCCCGACAGTACTGCTACCAAGGCTGCCACCGTAAACCATGAATTTCCTTCGCTGATGCCTTTGCTTGTCATGAATCCGACTAAAAGGAGCGGAACAACTGTCCCTATCAGGTTTCCTGCTATGCCGAAATATCTCGCAACGGTACGAAGTACGCTTCTCTCGTTGTAGTCATCGGTTATTTCTGCTCCGAGAGCTGTGTATGGCGTGTAATACATACTGAATCCCAGCCAGAACATTATTCCGAACACCACATAAAATGCTGTCTGCAGCGCTCCCGTCAGGGGCACGTTACTGAACAGCATGCAAAGTCCTATAGCAAGAGGAAATACTGCGGCAAAAAGATACGGCCTGCGCCTTCCGTGTTTAGATCCGGTATAATCCGAAATGTAGCCGATTAACGCTCCCGTTATACCGTCTGCCAGAATAACTACCGATGATATTGTTCCGGACCTTTCGGGAGACATTCCGACTACTGTTGTTAAGAATAGAATCAGATAACAAGTTGTAAAATTGTAAGGTCCGGAGTCGGCAATCGTCGCCGCCCCGTAACCAAGTAAATCTTTTTTTGACATATAATTATATTTGTTACAGCTGTTTTATTGCTTCAATTACTGAATTGTAATCTACGGTAACCTGCTTCCACTGTGACTCACACAGTTCCGCATCCACCGGAACTGTTTCTCTGCGGCGAAGTGTCTCTGTAAGTTTCGAAACAGAATCTCCGAGTCTGCGAAATCCTAAATTGCCGCTGATTCCCTTTAATGTATGGGCAGCTCTGAAGCCTGCGTCGTAGTCTCTGTTTTCCATTGCTTCCGAGAGCTGACAATAACTCGCGTCATCGAGAAACTTCTTAGCGAACTTCTCAATCATCGCATCGTTCATGAGTCTGGATTTCGCATCCTCATAATCTCCGCCCATTACCTCATAACACTCTCTTACATTCATTTTATACACTTCCTTTCAATTAAAAGCTTCTCGAAGTCATCCGCCGATACAGGTCTTGAGAAGTAGTATCCCTGGGCGAAGTCACAGCCCATTGCCTCAAGCTGATTTGCCTGTTCAAGGGTCTCAACACCCTCTGCCACTACTTTCATACTCATGCGGTGCGCCATATTTACAACATCTCCGATAATGCCATTGTCGTCATCCCTGTCCAGATTACTTCGAACAAATCCCATATCCAGTTTCATGACATCCAGCGGCATTTCGCTGAGCACGCTGAGGGAAGAATAACCCTGTCCGAAATCATCAAGCTCAATTCTGAATCCATTTTCTCGCAAATTCTTAACCGCACTTACAATCTGCTCTACATTTTCTGTGTATGCGCTTTCCGTTATTTCAATATGCAGATACATAGGGTCAAGATTGTATTTCTTCATCATTTTGCAGAATCCGTCAGCAAAACGAGCACTGTAAACATTTGCTCGAGATACATTTACGGATACAGGCACCATAGAATACCCTTTTTCTATCCATTCTCTGATTTTTCTGCAGGTTACGTCCCTGATGTATTCATCGAATTTCTTTATGAACCCGTTCTTTTCAAAAAGCGGAATGAATTCTCCCGGTGACATGAATCCCCATTCAGGGTGAATCCACCTGGCCAGAGCTTCCGCACCAACCATTTCTCCGGTCTTAAGGTCGTACTTCGGCTGAAAATATACAGCAAACTGCTCTTCTTCCATAGCGGTTTCAACAGCTTCCGTAATTGACTTTTCTCTGAGAAGTCTGTTTCGCAGCTCGTCATTATAGATTACAACATTTCTGTCATATACTCCCTTGATGCTGTCAACTGCCAGAAATACACGGTCGCACATCTGCTCAATAGTAACGCCGCGGTCGGTTATATTATAGACACCCACATCAACAATCATGTCTTCAAGCAGTTCCATCCTGACATCACTGATTGCGTTATTCAGTCTTATTGAAACAGTCTCTTCGTTTTCACTCTCAGCGAATGCAAGAAATCTGTCTGCTGCGTACCTGCAGCATACAGCATCAGGACCTGCTTCTCTTCTGAAAACATTGGCAGCTTCAATGAGAAGCTTGTCTCCCGTCTTACGCCCGAATACATCGTTGTAAAACTTGAAATTCTCAATATTACTGCAGGCAATAGCATAGTTTGTATCCGGATTCTCGTCGAGAATTTCTCTTACCTTCTTATAGAAATATTCCTTCGTATACATTCCCGTAAGGCGGTCATACATAAACTGATTCACCATAGCCGCCGTTTCCCGGAGATTAATGATACTTGCCACTCTGTGCTTTACTACCTGAATGGTGTAGGGTTTCCTCACGTAATCCGTAGCCCCGTGAGTCAATGCGGCAATTTCATCCTCGACGGCATCAGCCTGTGTCATTACGATTACCGGAATCAGCGAGAGCTCATCGTCTTTCTTGATTTCGTCAAGAAAAGCATATCCATCCATTACCGGCATAATAATATCCAGAAGAATGATTGATATTTCCACACTGCTGTTTCTCAGAATATCCAGCGCTTCCTGTCCGTTTTCTGCAGTAATAATGTCATATTCCTCGGACAGCATCATTTCCAGCATTTCACGGTTTATTTCATTGTCGTCTACTACCAGTATGTGTTTCTGATTAAACATTTCCTATCACCAAAATATTACCATAGTATACTTAATTCCCGAATTATTATACCATATCCGACCAGACCCACAATATTTTTCATATTTTTTTCAACATTGCAGGCAGCAGAAATCCTTCGATAAGCTCACGTAAAATTCCGGGATCACGCATATCTTCTTCATACGTACATATTAGATCTCTCCATTGCCTGCGCCCCTGCCTGCGATAGTCTTCCATCTTCCTTATCGCATGCTTCCTATATTCTTCTTTCGCATCCATGAGCCCGAAATGTTCCCATATTATAATACTCCCATCACCGCAGAATATGGTAAAATCCGCGTAATAAGGCAGTCCCTCCACCCTGCGGTCATAACAGTATTCGATACCGTATTCCTCAAGCATATTTCCTATTATCTGTTCGGACTTCGAGCGCACCCTTTCACCGCCGTTTGTGATATAAATCAGGTTTTCCTCATGATACGGGTTCTTATCATACCTCAATGGCTTTTGCATTTTGAAAAAATACTGCTTGGGCAGCCTGCGAATATTTTCGGGAATTTTTCTCATTATCAATTCGCGCCTGCAAGATTGATATTTCTCGACTGCGCGCTTAATTTCAATCAGATTAAACTGCAAAATTTTATGTTCTTCCAGCAGATATCTTTTTCGCGCTAATTTTCTGAGCAATTCTTTGTTTTTAGTTATTCCTTTTCGTCCTGTTTGAGACTTGTGATAATAATAAACCCTGCCATTCTGCCGCAAAGTCTCAATACGTCCCGGCGGCAGCGATTTCAGTTCTTTGCGAATCTGCTTCAGTCTCTCCGAATGTTCAGCTTCAACCTGAATCATCAGTTCCTTCAAATCTCTCATTGATTAAACCTCTTTCTCCCGCCCCTGATAATTACCATATATTACCATTATGGTTTTGTCAATGTTTTTATTTCTCGAACCATAGTTTTCCCTTAAATTTATCCCTATTTCTTGTAATAACACTCTCAAATACCCTTAAAATTCACAGTTTTCGTATGATTTATCGGCTAAATTATTAGTAAACTATGGTTTTATCGGAATTAATTAAGCAAAAACCATAAGCACTCAGCCCGCCGCAAAGCCTCGATCTAAACTGTATACTATAAAATATTATATTTTGTATATTTATCAAAGTACAATTTCCTGTTACCATGTATACAGTCAGTTAATTATGAACAATCATTAGGAAAGGACGCTATCATGGCAAACAAAACTCAAACACTTGTAATCAACGCTTTATTTATCGCGCTCACTCTTGTGGCGACTATGTTTATAAACATAAGACTTCCTCTGATGGGTAACGGCGGACTCATCCATCTGGGTAACGTGCCTCTCTTTCTGGCGGCAATCATCTACGGCAGAAAAACCGGCGCCATCGCAGGTGCTTTCGGCATGGGTCTGTTTGACCTGATTTCAGGATGGACAGCATGGGCTCCGTTTACATTTGTAATTGTCGGAGCGATGGGCTACGTTGTAGGTCTTATGTCCGAAAAGTTAAAGTTCAATCCATATGCAGTTAATACTCTGGCAATTATTGTTGCTCTGGTTATTAAAATTGTCGGCTACTACTTCGCCGAAGTCATTCTCTACCACAACTGGATTTTACCGCTCGGATCCATTCCGGGAAACATTATGCAGGTGGTAGTAGCGGGAATCATTGTTGTTCCTTTCGCAAACAGACTGAAGAAGCTTGCAGGCAAGTTCACACCGGTCAATACGCCGGCATAATTCAAAGGAGATAGAAATGTATAAGATTATGACAGCAGGACCTACGCAGGTAAAAGAAAACGTGCGTATGGCAAGAAGTCTTGAAACCACCAATCCAGATCTGGATGTGGCATTTGTGGAATTCTATAAGGAAACATGTGACAAGCTGAAGTCACTTCTTCACTGCTCAGGTACAGCGTATATTCTGGGCGGAGAAGGCATTCTCGGCCTTGAAGCAGCATGTGCTTCCCTCACCGAACCGGGCGATCGAGTGCTTGTACTCGATAACGGTATCTTCGGTAAAGGCTTTGCGGATTTTGTAACTATGTACGGCGGCGAAGCTGTACTGTACACTTCAGACTATCAGCATCCTGTCGATGCCGCAGACCTCAGAAGCTTCCTCGAAAAAGATTCCGATTTCAAATACGCAACAGTCGTGCACTGCGATACACCAAGCGGCGTCTTAAACGATATTTCTCAAATCTGTCCGCTGCTTGCCGAATTCGGCATCCTTACAGTTGTCGATTCAGTTGCCGGCATGTTCGGAGAATACGTAAACTTCGACGAAAGCAAAATCGATATACTTTGCGGCGGATCACAGAAGGCATTGTCTGCCCCGGCCGGACTTACTATGCTGTGGGTAAGTGACAAAGCCATGGCCTCAATGGAAAACAGAAAGACACCTATCGCATCATTTTATGCTAACATACTCACATTCAAAACATATTATGAGGACAAGTGGTTCCCATATACAATGCCAATAAGCGATATAACGGGACTGGCCGTTGCCGTCGACAACGTTATTGCAGACAAGGACATCCTCCGCAGACATGCAGATATTGCAAAAGCCACAAGACAGGCCGTCGAAAAGGCAGGGCTCAGTCTTTATCTGAAAGAAGGTTATTCAAATACAGTAACAGTAATCGAGGTTCCCGAAGGTGTTACAGACAGACAGATTCTCGATACACTGAAAGACAAATACAACATTATGATTTCCGGCTGTTTCGATGTTCTGGCAGGCAAAGTGGTTCGTATAGGCCACATGGGAGAAAATGCCAATGTCGAAGATATGACTCTCACACTGGACGCAATGGATAAAACCTTTGCTGACCTGGGAGTAAGTCTTAAATGCAGCATGAAGGCTGAGTTCCTGAAGAATATGAATCTTTAACCCCTTGACTTGCCCGGAAACCGGTGCTATTATCTACGTTAATTGAATCAATCCCATGTTCTGCTGTCTCGAGGCAGCAGCTAAGAGGGAATCCGGTTTAATTCCGGAGCGGACCCGCCACTGTAAATCGGGAGCCTATGTCATGCCGCAAGGCAGCCACTGAGAAATCGGGAAGGTGACAGAAAGCATTGATCGATGAGCCAGGATACCTGCATGAGGATTCAGTTGTGTCACGGGAAAATGACATTGCAACTTTTTTGGAACAGTGAAAACGGACTGCCTATTTAGGCAGTCTTTTTTATGCAAAAGTTAAAGAGGGAGAGGAAAAGAAATGTTGAAAAACAGGAAAACCATTCTAAAAAAAGCGACTGTATTCCTTGTCGCCACAATTATGGCATTTACCGGGTTAATGCCGGCTGCAGCCTTTGCAGATGATGACGCCCGCAGCTATCTTGAGTCAAATTACATAACCAGCAACAAGGTGATTACTAACGGCGGTGACGCAGTTGTCAAAAGTTCAGACGGTCTGACATACACCATCGGAACCGCCACACCGAGCGGAAGTAAAATTACAAGCATCAGACTAAAGATGGAATCAAGCAGCGGCACATACAAAAGCGGCTGGTATATT
>JAQXIX010000023.1 GCA_029008005.1 Bacillota bacterium
CAGGTGGGTTTGGCAAAGCCTCAGTATGTTCCCAGAATATTGTCGTGCCTTAAGAGTGCTGATTTATCTAAATACAAGGACAGCATGCGCCCTTTAATAGAAAAGGACATAGCGGAAACTGAAAGAATCTTGAAAACTTCATTAAGTTAGAACACTGTGTGAACGTCGCGGACTTTTAAAGTTTAATAATGGCGTTGTATAATATGACCGCTGTAGGGTCCTTTGATACGACATTCAGAGCATCCAGAGCATTAAAGCAGAGCAAATAGGGCAATAAGGAAAGCCTCGGAGCGAGTCCGAGGCTTTTGTCTTCTATAAAATATGTCTGATCAGCAATTATGGACTATACTAATCCCTGAGCCATCATAGCTTCAGCAACCTTTTCAAAGCCGGCAATGTTTGCGCCCTTTACAAGGTCATACTTGCCATAGTACTTTTCGGAAGCTTCCTTACAAGCCTTGTGAATGTTGATCATGATCTGGTGTAACTGATCATATACATCCTGGTGCTGGAATACAGTGTGACCTGCGTTCTGGCCCATTTCGATACATGAGCAAGCAACTCCGCCTGCGTTTGCAGCCTTTGCAGGTCCAACGATGATGCCGTTGTCCTGTAAGTAAGCGAGAGCTTCGTTAGTTGTAGGCATGTTGGAACCTTCGCAGTAGAACTTGGCACCGCTTGCAACGATAGCCTCGGCATCTTCCATATGTACCTCGTTCTGAGTTGCGCAAGGGATGTAAAGGTCAGCCTTAACTTCCCAAGGTTTCTTACCGGCAACGAATTTAGCGTTAGGGAATCTTTCTGCGTAAGGAGCGCAGACGTTCTTTCCGGAAGCTCTCAGTTCGAGCATCATCTGTAATTTTTCGTCTGTATTGATTCCATCCGGGTCGTAGATGTATCCGTCCGGTCCGGAGATAGTAACCAGCTTAGCGCCTAACTGCTGGAGCTTCCATGCAGTACCCCAGGATACGTTACCGAAACCGGAGATAGCAACAGTCTTGCCCTTCATTTCTTCGCCGTTAGCTTTTAACATTTCTTCTGCATACCAAACGATACCGAATCCTGTAGCTTCTGTTCTTCCGAGACATCCGCCGTAAGGGATACCTTTTCCTGTTAATACGCCGCCGTCGAATCTGTTGGTGATTCTCTTATACTGTCCGAATAAGTAACCGATTTCTCTTGCGCCAACACCTAAGTCTCCTGCAGGAACGTCTGTCTCTGGTCCGATATGTCTGTATAATTCAGTCATGAATGCCTGGCAGAATCTCATAACTTCAGCATCGCTCTTGCCGTTAGGATCGAAGTCTGAACCACCCTTGCCGCCGCCTATAGGGAGACCTGTGAGTGAGTTCTTGAAGATCTGCTCGAATCCGAGGAACTTGATGATTCCAGGATATACGTTTGGTGCGAATCTCAGACCGCCTTTGTAAGGTCCGATAGCGCTGTTGAACTGATATCTGTAGCCCTTGTTAACCTGTACCTTACCGGCATCGTCAACCCATACTACTCTGAAAGTAACTCCTCTTTCAGGTTCTACCAGTCTCTCCAGAAGAGCGCACTCTTCGTATTCCGGATGCTGCTCCAGAACAGGAATCAGTGAAGTAAGTACTTCTTCTACTGTCTGATGGAATTCGACCTCGCCCGGGTTTCTTTCTTTAACCCAGTTGATGACTCTTTCAACATACTCTTTTGACATTTTCTTTTCTCCTTTTTCATTCAATAGATTCGCAAAGTTTGTCAAAGCCTTGTTGTATATAATATATCACTTTGATAAATTTCAGTCAATGCTTTAACTATTTTGCGAAGGCAATGAAAAACTAAATAAAATGCAAAAATGCAAAGGGCAAAAAACCATTCTATACTATTAAAAAAACGAAAAATTTGATATACTAACTAAGATTAGAAACTTTTTCACGTAGAGCAGGTGACCATAATGACAATTATGACAGATAACACTGAACTTCAGACACAGGCAATGGATATGGAGACTAAGAATCGCCAGTTTGAAGAAGATCTTGAAGAACTTCTTCAGCTGATTGATGACAGTCAATATATAAATGCCAGAGACATTTTGCTTAAATACAATGAAGTAGATATAGGCGAAATGCTTGAAGAAGTACTGGATGAAAGCGGCGTTGAGAAAACGATCATTCTGTTCAGAATGCTCCCGAAGAACGTCTCTGTTGAGGTGTTTTCATATCTTCCGGGCGATGATCAGGTCGATGTAATAAACGGAATTACCGATAAAGAAATCGCATATATAATGGAAGAAATGAATTTTGACGATAAAATAGACGTGCTTGAAGAGCTTCCTGCCAACATAGTCGACAAGATTCTTGACCAGACTCCACGTGAAGAAAGAAAGCTGATTAACACATTTTTGAATTATCCCGAGGATTCAGCAGGAAGTCTCATGACACCGGACTATATCAGTCTGCAGGAAACAATGACTGTTGAAGAAGCTTTGGAACACATAAAACGACAGGGAATGACAAGTGAAACGGTATACACCTGCTATGTGAAGCACGGCGGCAGAGAACTGAAAGGAATTGTATCCCTCAGTTCACTTGTAACAGCCGAAAAGGATACGGAGGTATCCGAGCTGATGCATACGGATTACGTATATCTCAATGTTTACGATGACCAGGAGGACGTTGCGGAAGCCTTTAAGAAGTACGGATTTCTCGCAATACCGGTAGTAGATAACGAAAACAGACTTGTCGGAATCGTAACCGTCGATGATGTTATGGATATCATTGAAGAAGAAGCTACAGAGGATATTGAGCGTATGGCCGGTGTTATGAATGACGAGTCAGACGCAGAATATCTGGATATAGGTGTTTTTAAGCATGTTAAGAACAGACTTCCGTGGCTTTTGTTTATGACGGTTACACTTATGATAACAGGAACTCTTATTTCACAGTTTGAAGCCGTTCTTTCACAAGTTATTGTTCTCGTGGCCTATCTGCCTTTGCTGATGGGAACGGGAGGAAACACAGGAACTCAGGCTGCAACACTTATAATAAGAGGTCTTTCGGTTGATGAAATTGACCTTAAGGATGCATTGAAAGTCCTATGGAAGGAATTCAGGGTATCAGTGATTCTTGGCGTGATACTGAGTATATTTAATTTTGCCAAAATCGTGCTGATTGACGGTGAAACGGTGATGATTGCTCTTACTGTTTCCATTTCGATGATGATTGTAGTTACATTCGCCAAAATACTCGGAGGAATGCTTCCGATGCTTGCGAAAAAAGTAGGCGTCGACCCGGCACTGATGGCAACACCGATGATTTCTTCCATCACAGATATGTTTTCATCATGTATATATCTGCTGATGGCATCGATACTTCTGGGGGTGGCGTTGTAGTGATTCCGGAAAGTGCGAAGAAAATAATTACCGGAATGCCTGCTGAAATGCACAAGGGCAAAGCCGGAAAAACACTTATTATCGCAGGATCACCGGGAATGGCAGGAGCTGCCGCTCTGTCTGTAAGAGGTGCTTTGAGAAGCGGAGCGGGAATCGTTAAGGCGGGAATTTGTGAAGAAATTCTCAATATACTGCAGGTTCTGAATCCGGAAGCCATGTGTGTAAGCCGCGAGCCGGAAAGTTACGGAATTCTTCCTGAAATGGACATAAGCGAATTCGACAGCATAGCAGCCGGCCCGGGACTGGGAGCCGGAAAAAAACAATATGATACAGTCATCAGGCTGATTAATGAATTTAACGGACCGATAGTGCTTGACGCAGATGCACTTAATTCTCTGGCTATGTTTCCGGAAAATTTCAGTAGTGTGGTTTGCGATAAGATAAAACAAAGAACGGAAGCAACAGTAATGACACCTCATCCCGGTGAAGCAGACAGACTTCTAAAGGCTCTCGGTCATGAAAGCTGTAAAGTCACGGGACGAAGGAAAGCAGCCGAAGTTCTCTGTGAAAGAACAGGCGCAGTAATATTAATGAAAGGTGCAGGCACAATTGTGTGCAGCCCGGACAGAGATGAAGTATATATAAATGATACGGGCAATCCGGGAATGGCCACCGGAGGCAGCGGTGATGTACTGACAGGTGTTATAGCATCATTTCTGGCCAGGCAAAAGGCCGGAGGCGCAGGAGGTGACGAATTTGATGCAGTTGTGACCGGAGCGCTGGTACACGGAATGGCAGGAGATATTGCCGCCGACGTATACGGACAGTACGGAATGACATCCGGAGATATTGCAGATAATATTGCAAAAGCAATAAAAAATATAAATAACGGAGGACATAATGGATATTAAAAAACTGGAACAGACAGCTACAGAGGTGAGGGTCGGAATTATCAAAGCCTTAAACTGTGCGGGCAGCGGACACCCGGGCGGATCACTTTCGGCAGCGGATTTTACTACAGCACTTTATTTTGATGAAATGAATGTGGATCCTGCAAACCCCGAAATGAAAGGCAGAGATAAATGTATTTTTTCAAAGGGACACGCAGGTCCGGCACAGCTTTCGGCTATGGCGGTTAAAGGCTATTTCACAATGGAAGAATTCATGACACTTAGAAAAATCGGGTCGAAGTTTCAGGGACATCCTAATATTAAAATTCCGGGAGTTGAAATGTCGACAGGATCTCTGGGACAGGGAATAAGTGCAGCGGTCGGCATGGCTCTGGCCAATAAAATGGATAATGATCCGGGACGTATATATACGGTTCTCGGCGACGGAGAACTTCAGGAAGGACTTGTATGGGAGGCGTTCATGTCAGCATCCCACTACAAGCTTGATAACATGGTAGCAATCATTGACAACAACGGATTACAGATTGACGGCAGAAACGACGATGTTATGACAGTTACACCGATTGCCGAAAAGCTTGAAGCCTTTGGATGGAATGCCATCGAAATCGACGGACATAATATGGAAGAAATTGTAAACGCATTTGCGAAAGCACGTAAGTGCAAGGGCAGACCGACAGGAATAGTTGCTCATACAATTAAAGGCAAAGGCGTATCGTTCATGGAAGATCAGGCAGGATGGCACGGAAAAGCTCCTGACGATGAACAGACAGAACAGGCAATAAAGGAACTGAGAGGTGAAATGTAATGGCGGAAAAAATTGCAACAAGACAGGCATACGGCGAAGCTCTCGTGGAGCTTGGAAATAAATACGATAATCTTGTAGTTATGGATGCAGACCTTTCCGGATCGACTAAGACTGCCGGATTCAGCAAGGCATATCCGGACAGATTTTTCAATATGGGAATTGCAGAACAGAATATGTACGGTGCTGCAGCGGGACTGGCATTAAGCGGTAAAGTGGTATGTGCCAGCACATTTGCTATGTTTGCGGCCGGAAGAGCCTTTGAGATAATAAGAAATTCCATAGGATATACGGGAGCCAATGTTAAAATATGCGCTTCCCATGCCGGAATAACAGTCGGCGAGGACGGTGCAAGCCATCAGACTTTCGAAGATATTGCGCTGATGAGAACAGTTCCCGGAATGACAGTAGTAAATCCTGGAGATGCAGTAGCGACAAAGAAGCTGCTGGAACAGATTATTGAACTTGACGGACCGTGCTACTTCAGAATAGGCAGAGCGGCGGTTCCTGTATTTTATAAAGAATCCGACGAAATAGTCCTGGGAAAAGGCAATACTGTTCGCGAAGGTGAAGATGCTACTGTTATCGCGACAGGAATCATGGTAAATGAAGCCTTTGAAGCAGCGAAAATTCTGGAGGCCGAAGGAATTGACGTCAGAGTAATCGATATTCATACAATCAAACCGATTGATGAAGAAATAATCATCAAGGCGGCCGAAGAAACCGGAGCAATAGTTACAGCTGAAGAACACGGAGTTATCGGAGGTCTCGGAGAAGCTGTAGCTCAGGTAATTGTTAAGAATCATCCGTGCAAGATGGCAATGGTTGGACAGAAGGATACATTCGGTGAATCAGGTAAACCGGCAGAACTCCTGAAGAAATACGAAATGACAGCAGAGGATATAGCAAAGGCAGTAAGAGGATTATTATAGTATTAACAATTGTTTAGCATTGTTGAAACAATATTGTTAAAGTTGTAGAATCATTGTATTGATTATGCACGGAAGGGGTAGTCATTTTATGATTATTTTTGACAAGGTATCTAAATCTTATAAATCAAATATTGCCCTTAAAGATGTTTCGGTACACATAAGAAAGGGAGATTTTGTTTTCCTGGTAGGACCGAGTGGAGCAGGCAAATCGACATTTATTAAGCTGATACTTAAAGAAATAAATGCGGATTCGGGAAGTATTAAAGTTCAAGGTGAAGAAGTAACCGGAATGTCAGCCAGAAATGTTCCCAAGTTAAGGAGAAATATCGGTATCGTATTTCAGGACTTCAGGCTTTTGCCGAAGAAAACCGTATACGAAAATGTGGCATTCGCTATGGAAATAGTTCATCAGCCGAGAAAAACCGTTAAGAGAACAGTTCCTGCGGTTTTGCGTATGATGGGAATAGCCGATAAAGCGGACAAGTATCCGGATGAGCTTTCTGCCGGAGAACAGCAGAGAGTGGCGATTGCCAGAGCAATAGTAAACAAGCCTAAAGTTCTTATTGCAGATGAACCGACGGGAAACCTGGATCCTGATACTGCATGGGAAATTATGCAGCTTCTTAACATGATTAATTCCAGGGGAACGACGATTGTGATGGTTACCCACGCCAAGGACATAGTTGACAAGATGAACAAGCGTGTAATAGCTATCGAAAGCGGACGAATTGTTAGAGATGAATTCGGAATGTACGGATACAAGGAAGCCCTTGAAGATTCAGAACCGACTTTTGATACTATGCACGCTCCTGACAGAAAAGCAATAAAACGTAAATTCAGAAAGGGAGGGAAAGAGGAACAGTGAAATCATTTTTCTACACATTGAAGCAGTCATTTCTGCAGTTCGGAAGAAATCTGAATATGGCTGTTGCCTCAATCTTTGCCATTACGTGCATGCTTCTGATTCTCAGCCTGTTTTTCATTATTGTTATAAATGTTAATATGGCTGCGGAGAAAGTAAAGGGCGATTATGATTCAATCGAAATTTTTCTTAAGGAAGGCACGACTGAAGAATCTGCCGAAGAAATTATTTCGGACATAGAAACGCAGGCAGGAGTTGACAGTGCACACTTCAAGACAAAAGATCAGGCGATGGAAGAATTCAGAAGCAGATGGGGCGAAAACGGATATCTCCTCGACAGCCTCACGGATAATCCTCTGCCTGATTCCGTAGTGATTGTCATAGGGGATCTTGAGAAGGCGGATGCTATTGCGGAGAAAGCAGCCGGGTACAGCCAGACTGAAGATGTTAAGTACTACAAGAGTACTGTCGATAAACTTCTGAAAGTAACGAATTTTATTCAGTTCGGTGCGATAGTGCTTATGGTTGTTCTGATTATCATCTCGATTGTGGTTGTTTCCAATACAATCAAGCTTACTGTATTTAACAGAGCTGATGAAATAAGTATAATGAAATATATTGGTGCTACCAACTGGTTTATAAGAGGTCCGTTCCTTGTGGAGGGAATTATTATCGGTATGATATCAGGAGGAATAGCGCTGGGAATAACTGCGCTGGTATACAGCAATCTGATTGAAGCAGTAGGTGAGCAGGTATTTTCGATGTTGTCGATGCCGATGGTTCCTGTGTCGTTTCTTATGTATAATTTCGCATGGATTTTTATGGCACTGGGAATAAGCATCGGTTCGTGCGGAAGTATTATTTCAATGAAGAGGTTTCTTAGAGTATGAGGAAGCATATAAGCATAATAACGATAATAGTGGTTGCGTTCACCTTGTGTTTCGGAACGACAGTAGCGAGTGCCAAATCTCTTTCGCAACTGCAGAAAGAGATTGCCCAGAAGCAGAAGGAACTTGCAGAAGGCAAGAAAAAAGAAGCAAATCTGGCTGAAGAAATAAAAGATCTCGAAAAATCCATTTCAAATCTTGAGGATCAGATAAAGGTCGGAGAGGAAAAGCTTGTTGTTCTGGAAGATGACCTTGAAGCTGCCCGGAAGAAGGTAGAAGAGCAGAACGAAAATCTCGAAGACAGATTGAGAACCATGTACAAAAACGGCAGCGTGGGAT
The DNA here is from genome assembly GCA_029008005.1 of Bacillota bacterium. Classification (GTDB taxonomy): domain Bacteria; phylum Bacillota; class Clostridia; order Peptostreptococcales; family Anaerovoracaceae; genus Lentihominibacter. Next base: position 8,104 of record JAQXIX010000023.1, read on the forward strand.
TTCTCGATGTTCTTATGAACTCCGGAAGCTTCAGTGAATTTCTGACAAATCTGGATCTGGTTCAGATAATATATGCCAGTGACGAAGAAGTTCTGGAAGATCTGCAGAAAGCTCATGATGAAGTGGAATCAAAAAAGAACAAAGTAGAAAACCTGCAGAGCAATCTTAAGTCTTCAAAGGAGCTGGCGAAATCAGAAAAGGCAAGCGTCGAAGAGCAGAAAGAGAAGCTGGCAGCAGATAATGAAGAAACGGCAAAACTTCTGGATAATATGGAACGTGAAGCAGAGCAGATTGCTGCAGAACTGGCTGCAAAATCAAAAAGTGGAGCCATCAGCAACAGCGATACATCTAAGTATGAGGGCGGTATATTCTGCTGGCCGACTCCTTCAAGCAGTAGAATTACCTCCGATTACGGGTGGAGAAACTGCCCTTTCCACGGGAAAGAATTCCATCCGGCAATTGATATAGGTGCGAGCTCGGGTTCGGCTGTGCTTGCGGCGGCAGACGGAACAGTCATTTCGTCGTCTTACAGAAGCAGCTTTGGCAACTGCATTATTATAGACCACGGCGGCGGTGTAACCACTTGGTACAACCACCTGTCATCGAGACTCGTTTCGGTAGGAGCAACAGTTTCAAAGGGTCAGCAGATAGGTAAAGTCGGATCAACGGGAGATTCGACAGGACCGCATCTCGATTTCAGAGTGTACGTTAATGGTGAGGCTCAGAATCCAATGAGCTATTTTTAGGGGAGATAATGAGAAGACCGGAAGAAATACTGAATAAAATATTATATAAACGCGGAATAACACAGGAAAAAGACATCGTAGAATTTCTGTCTGAAAAACCAACGTTGACATACGATCCATTCTTGCTTGCAGACATGCAGGCAGGAGTGGATTTGCTGTTATCTGAAATAAAAAAAGGATCGAGAATTTGCATATACGGAGATTACGATGCTGATGGTGTGACATCTGTATGTGTGCTGCTTCAGGGACTTGGTTATCTTACGGATAATCTCTTTTATTATATTCCGTCGAGATTTACGGAAGGATACGGATTAAATAATAATGCCCTTGATTTAATCAAAGAAAAAGGCGCAGATATGATAGTCACTGTCGACTGCGGATGCGTATCATACAGGGAAGTTGAATATGCAAAATCCATAGGACTTAAAATTCTCGTTACAGATCATCATAACATTGAAGATGTTATGTCGGACTGTCTCGTAATAGATCCGAAGAGAAGTGACAGCAAATATCCTTTCAGAGAGCTTGCAGGGTGCGGTGTAGCCTTTAAGCTTTTGCAGGCTGTGCAGAGATCAACAGATATGCCGAAGAGCGTAATTAATAATGTTCTCGATGTTGTTGCGCTGGGAACGGTGGCAGATATCGTGCCTCTGGTTGATGAAAACAGGACATTGGTGAAATACGGTCTGAATATAGGAAATTCCGAAAGAAGAAAATCTCTGACTATGCTGCGAGACGCAATTTCCCTGGAGAAACTCAGCTCCGAGAATATTGCTTTCGCAATTGCACCACACATAAATGCAGCAGGAAGAATGAACAGAGCCGATGTTGCAGTGGAGCTTCTGACAGCTGATGATGAGAATGTTATAAGAGATAAAGCGCAGAGCCTGATAAATTTCAACAGAGAGAGAAAAACAATTCAGGAAAGAGATTACAATCGCTGCCTTGACGAAGTGAAGGGCGATGAGAATATTGTTGTTTTAAAGATGGATGATATCCATGAAGGAATCGCAGGCATTACAGCAGGTAAAATAAAAGAGGCTGTAAACAGACCTGTAATTATTACTACACCAACGGGAGACGGGCATCTTAAGGGAACCTGCAGGAGTACCGAGAATGTTAATATATATAATCTGCTGAATAATCACAGCCGGCTGTTTATCAGGTTCGGCGGACATAAGAGTGCCAGCGGATTCCTTATGGAAGAGGAAGATTTCGATACTCTTAAGGAAGCAATGAATGATGAAATATCAGCTTTGATGAGCAAAGACGAAAGGCTCTTTGAAAAAACCTTAAAATACGATATGGAAGTAGAACCGGATGAAATAACTCTCGAACTGGCTCACTGCCTTGACAGACTGGCACCCTTCGGAGAAGCAAACCCGGAGCCGGGATTTCTCCTAAAAAACGTTAAAGCCAACAGAGTGTATTTCATGGGCGAAGAGAAAAACCATGTCAAGTTTGATGTGCCGGGAATAGAGCGAAGTATAAGCTGTGTGCTCTTCAGAAAAGCAGGAGACGTTGCCGATCTGCTGTGTTCCGGCAGAAGACTGAATGTTACGGGTCATATAAGCTGCCAGGTGTGGAAGGGCGTCGAAAGAGTGCAGCTTATTGTTGATGATATTGAGGAATGGAGAGAAAAAAATGACAATTAACAGAACGAAATTCATTTTATGTATCATAGGAGCGTTTCTGGCCGGGGCACTTGTAATGGGATCGGCAGTAATAATCAAAGGCAGCGGAAGTGATTCGGGCAGCAGTAAATTCGAAGAGATAAAAGGCTACATAAGCGAGTACTATCTGGAAGATTATGATGAAGAGAAACTTATGGAAGAAGCCTACAGGGGATATGTGGAAGGTCTGGGAGATCCCTATACTGCATATATGACAGAAAAAGAATATGAATCCTGGGAAGTTTCTTCATCAGATGAATACGGCGGTGTCGGAATCACTTTCTCTATGGATGAGGACGGAGCATATGTGGTTCAGCAGATTTACAAGGATTCACCGGCTGAAAAGGCAGGTATAGAGCCGGGAGATGTTCTGCTCAAGGTGGACGGAAAAGTTTATAAAGATATAAACGTTATGTCTTCAAAAATCCGGGGAGAAGAAGGGTCGAAGGTAGAACTGACTTATTCAAGAGACGGTAAAGAAAAGACTGCTGTTATGGAGAGAGCTTCAATAAAGCAGGAAAGCGTCGAAAGCGAAATGCTTGACGAAAAAACAGGATACATACAGATTTCCTCATTTATCGAAAGTACAGGCGGAGATTTCTCCAAAGCTCTTAAAAAAATCGAAAAAAACAATGCAGAGTATCTTGTTCTCGATTTAAGAGACAATGGAGGCGGGCTTGTAGATGAATCTGTTAAAGTAGCAGATGCATTTCTCGATAAAGGCGTAGTATGTCATGTTGAAGACAAAAACGGCAATACAGATACGTATGATGCCGAAGACGGAAAAACGAAGCTTAAGACTGTTGTTCTTATTAACGAAAACAGCGCCAGCGCATCTGAAATACTTGCAGGTGCTTTGAAGGACAACGGATTTGAGATTATCGGGACAAAATCATTCGGTAAAGGTGTTATTCAGGGAACATTTAATCTTAAAGACGGATCGGCAGTGAAAATCACAATGATGCAGTATCTGTCGCCGGATAAGCATGAAATACATAAAAAAGGCATTAAACCGACAGTCAAGATAAAGGACAACGAAAAGACAGAAGCAGACGAACAGCTTGACAAAGCAATAGAGGTAATCAAGAAGTGAAATTGAAATATAAATTCCTGAAGGAACTATCTGTTGAAGAGATGTATGATATTTTCAGGTTGAGAATATCTGTATTTGTAGTGGAACAGAATTGTCCGTATCAGGAAATGGATGATGCAGATAAAATATCTCTTCACATGTGGCTTGAAGATGATGAGGGAATTCAGGCATATCTGAGGCTTATTCCACGCGGCCCTGAGGAAGGATACGTTTCAATAGGCAGAGTTCTGGCTGTTAAGCGGAGATGCGGACTATCGACGAGACTTCTCAATGAAGCAATATCGAAAGCGGTGGAATTATTTGAAGCTAAGCATATATATCTGGAAGCTCAGACATACGCTGCCGACTTATACAGGAAAGCAGGTTTTGTACAGATATCTGATGAGTTTCTGGAAGACGGAATACCGCATATAGGAATGAGGTTGGATTTATGAGAAAGTTTTTAGCATGGATAACAGTATTTTGCATGGTTTTAAGCCTTTGCTCCTGCGGCGTTTCAGGTGATGATATCGGAGCGCAGCTTCAGAATGCTGTTTCTGAGGAAGAGTTTGAGATTCCTGAATATGAAGGATTGCCTGTCGTGGAAATCAACAATAATAAACCTGAGATAGACGATGAATTTATTGTTGAGGAATCTTTCGAGGAATATGGGGACCTTGACGAACTTGGACGCTGTACAGGTGCTGTGGCAAGTTTGTCAGTAGAAACTCAGCCGGGAGGCACAGAAGAGCGAGGAGATATATCATCGGTTCATCCGACAGGGTGGATGTCGGGACAGGGCTGGGAAAGATGTCATCTTATAGGGTGGCAGCTTTGCGCAGAGAATGCCAACGAAAAGAACCTTGTAACCGGGACACATTATATGAATGTAAGCGGAATGCTTCCTTATGAAAACAGAACGGCCTGGTATATAGAAGAGACAGGCAATCACGTTGCCTACGAGGTTACACCTGTATACGAAGGGGATAATAACATATGCGCCGGCGTACAGATGCAGGCTCAGTCTGTAGAAGATAACGGCGAAGGACTTTCCTTTAATATTTTCTGTTTTAATGTCAGTCCGGGAAATGAAATAGACTATAATTCCGGAGAAGTTACAGAAAGCGATGAAAACGGAGACAATAACAATTCCTTTTCGAGGACATATGTGTTGAATACAAATACGGGAAAATTTCATTATCCTTCATGTTCAAGCGTTAAAGATATGAGCGATAACAACAGGCTGAAGGTTGCCAAAACAAGGGATGAGCTTATAAAACAGGGCTATTCGCCATGTGGAAACTGTGAACCGTAAGGAGAAATGTACCCCGGAGGTGAAATATGTTTAATATCAGTGGGTATGATGACATACTTATTGTGTCGGGAGACGGTACAGTAATATATTGCGATCTTGCCACAAGGGAACAGAACAGATATAAAGATGAAGAAATGTTCGGCAGAAGCATAAAGGAACTTTATGCCTCTGCCGACGAATATTATCCGGCCGTGATAGCGGCACGAGAGGGCATAGCAGTAGAGGACTTCGAAATAAAAGTCGAAACTGCCTATGGTGGCACTATTATCAAGAGAGGAAGCGCATTTCCTGTTTACGACGGAAGCGAACCGATTGCGGCAATAGAATACTCCACAGTTACATATGATAAAAGGCATATGATGGAGATCGAAAGTCTGGCAGATGTTCCGATATACAGAAAAAATGATACAAGATATGTTATCGATAATATCATTACAGGGGATCCCGCCATTGAAAAGATAAAGAAGAGAATAGAGAAAATCGCGATAGATGATACAAATGTTCTGATTTACGGTGAGACGGGTACAGGTAAAGAGCTTGTTGCGCAGGCACTTCACAACTGCAGCAGGCGTTTCATGATGAAATTTGTGTCCGTGAACTGCGGGGCTATTCCTTCAGGGATAATTGAAGGGCTGATTTTCGGTACAACGAAAGGCAGTTTTACAGGCGCCGAGGATAAACCCGGATATTTCGAACAGGCTAACGGCGGAACTATTTTTCTCGATGAAATCAATTCCCTGGATCCCCTTCTTCAGGTAAAAATACTGAAAGCTGTGGAAACGAAGACTATTCGCAGAATAGGATCTGATGAAGAGAAGAAAACGAATGTGCGGATTATTGCTTCAACAAATGAAAATCCCCATTTCCTGATTGAGAAGGGAAAGCTCAGGTCGGATTTGTTTTACAGGCTGGCAGTATCGTGGATTTTCATTCCTCCGCTGCGGGAGCGATACGGAGATGTGAGACTTATCACAGATCATTACATCAGTTATTATAACAGGAAACTTAACATGTCAATAAAGGCGCCCGGTGAGGATGTCAGAAAAGTACTTGACGGATACAGCTGGCCCGGAAACGTAAGGGAACTGAGAAATGTTATTGAAGGTGCCTTTGCCTTTGCTGAAAACGATAGAATCACGCTTAATGATTTACCGGTACACATGGTGAGAGAATATCTGCAGAATAAGTCGAGAAGGGGAACTCACTGCGGAATTTCAGGACTTCCTCCCGCGGATTTCAGCGAAGAAACGGAACGCAAAATCGTGAAAGAAGCCATGAACGCTGCAGAGGGCAGCATAACAAAGGCAGCAGAAATTCTTGGAATTTCAAAACAGCTTATGAGCTATAAAAAAAGAAAGTATGAGAGGTGATTATGGCAATCAGAGAAGGTTTTTCGGATTTCATGATTGTAAATGAGGATATCAGGATTTCGTATTTTTATATTCCCAGCCCCGAGCTTTATGACTTCAGACCTGAGAATCTGATTGGCACATCGCCGATTCAGCAGTACAGCGATCTTTATTTTTCGGACAGCACATTTGTGAAAGCAGTGTCTAAGGGAATAACGACTAAAAACTGTACGCAGGAGCTTACGACACTTCAGGGAAAGAAAATTCGCCAGACAAGCGACACATTTCCCGTAAAAAACGGAGATGAAGTAATCGGCGCCATAGAATTCGCCTATTATGATTTTAATTATTCGGCAGATCAAAAGAAAGAGTCGGATAATGAATTTGCAAAGGCCACAGTCATTACAGCAGAGGACTTTCTCGGTAAAACTGCCGAAATGAAGGAGCTGAGAAAAAAATACAGAAAAGTTGCGGCTCTGGATTCTCCGGTATTGATTACGGGTGAAACAGGTACCGGCAAGGAAATGTCTGCGAGAATAATACATAATGAAAGCAACAGAAGCGAAAAGGGAAAATTCGTTTACGTAAACTGCAGCACAATACCCGAAAACCTTATTGAAGGAATATTATTCGGCATTCAGCCGGGAAGTTTTACCGATGCTGAAGAGAAAAAAGGCCTTTTCGAAGAAGCCAGCGGCGGGACGCTTTTTCTTGATGAACTCGATTCAACGCCGCTTATTACACAGGGTAAAATACTGAGAGCCATTGAAGAACGGAGAATAAGACCGGTAGGTGCTGACAGGGAGATTCCTGTTGATATCAGAATTATTGCATCGTGCAACGCATCGCCGGAGGAGATAATCCGGGACAGTAAAATCAGGAACGATTTGTACTACAGACTTTCCGTTGTTCAGTTTGAGCTTCCGCCTCTAAGAGAGAAACGAGAAGACATAGGCATTCTCTGCAAAGCATTTATAGATGAAATGAATGAAATGAACACAGGTAAAAAAATAGAAAATGTGGACAGAGAGTTTATGGATTTTGCAATGAATTACAGATGGCCCGGTAATGTACGCGAGTTAAAAAACGTAATAGCCGGGGCATATTGTGAAGCTTCCGGCAAGACTATTAAATTCGATGACATCAGAGAGAGATTCTCAGAGATGACCCATGAGGAAGAAGAATGCCTTCTTGACGAATTTCTTGGCAGTGAAATGGAGCTGAAGGATTTTATTAAGACGAAAACAGTTGATTATATTAAGGAGAATATTGATTACTGTGAAGGCGATCTGAAAAAAGCAGCCAAAAAAATGAATGTTTCGCTGAAGAATCTCATATACAATATCGAAAAGTATGAAATAAGGCCGTAGAGATCAAACTCTGCGGCCGTTTACTACTGTCATAACAGGTCGAATATCTTTTATTTCGGAAGGTGAGACAGTGAAGATGTCTCTGTCGAGTATCAGGAAATCAGCGAGAAAACCGGGTTTAATCCGTCCCTTTTTATTTTCGGCAAACTGCGCGTAGGCACTTTCCAGTGTATATGCATCGATTGCTGTTTCAACATCGACGCATTCTGCAGGGAAGAACCCGTCTTCCGGCAATCCGTCTTTGCCTTTTCTCGTCACAGCGGCATAGATATTTTCGAAAGGATTACATGATTCGACAGGGCAATCTGTTCCGTATGAAAGATGTACACCGTTTTTAAGCATTGTACCGAAAGCATAGGATGTGGACGCAAGCTTTTTACCGCAAAGTCTTTCGACAATGTTCATGTCATAATCGATAAACACAGGCTGAGCCATTACGAGTATATTATCTTTTCTTATTCTGTCGGTCAGACTGCGATCTGTTATCTGGCAGTGAATTATCCCGTTTCGCAGTTTGTTTTCACCGTCTATCATAACTTTCTCATAGCTGTCGATAGTTTCGCTTATAGCACGATCTCCTATAGCGTGTGTTACAACCTGTATTCCGTTATGAGCAGCGGCAGCACAGAATTCATCCATTGTTTCGGAGGAAAGCCACTGAAGACCGCAATTACCCGGATCATCTGCATATCCGTTAATCATGTATGCGGTTCTTGCTCCAAGGCTGCCGTCCTTATAGAGTTTAAGGGGACCTAATGTAAGCATACTGTCATCTCGGTAACGTGTATTTGTATATTCTCCTTTTTCGATGAAATTAAGAAATTTCTCAGGTGTTTCGAAACACATCTGAAAATGATATCTGACGGAGGCTTCACCGCTGTCGTACAGATCGCGCATCATTGCAAAGGCTTCATCATCATTGTCGAAATCGGCACCGATATCATTGCTCTGAATGGAGGTGATACCCATAGCCGCCATTTTTTTCATTGTATCCCTGATTATTACGCGTTTTTCGTTTATGGTGAAGTCAGGAACGGTTTCTTTGACCGCAATAACCTGACTTCCCCTTAATATTCCGTCATGTGAGCGGGAATTCAATCCCATCAGCTCGAGAGCTTTGCTGTTGACAGATGCAATATGTCCGCAAACTCTCTCAAGAACAACAGGAACATCTTTTGAAATTCTGTCCATATCTTCTTTCGTCGGGAGTGCAGGAGAGTCTGAAAACATGTCCTGATTCCAACCTATGGAATGGATTCCCTTAGAAGCTTTTTCGGGATTTTCTGTTATAAATTTACGGCATATATCCACAAGTTCATTTACAGAGTGAGCGTCCTCTATAGCTGCCTGATTGAGTGTTTCGCCATACTGCATCATATGGAGATGACTATCATTCATTCCGGGGAGAATGGTTCGACCCTCACAGTCCGTTACGTGTGATTTTTTCCCGTAGGATGACAAGATTTCTTCATTCGTCCCAACTGCAGTAATCAGACCGTTTTCTACACACATAGCATTTTCAAATCTGTTTTTCCGCACATATATTTTCGCATTTATGTATATATCTCTGCTCATATTTAACTGTTCTCCCTGTAAATTAATATCTGGTTTTGTCTAATTATCTGTTTAAGGTGGATAATTTGTCAACGACAAGTTTTTTTACCGTAAAATAATGTTATTTTACATAGAAGTGTTTTAGAAAGCGTCTAATATGTGAAACATTGAAAAATAAAGGTTTAAAATTTTGGCACATTATTTGCTCTATTATGCTATAATAAATGGATATGTATTAGAAACAATGATTAAAAATACAGGAGGTAGATTATGCCGGATAAAGAAAGAATCTATGAGTACTTGAACAAACTCGTTGCAGTGCCGAGTATTTCCGGAACTGAAGACGAAGTTCTTGCTGCAGATAAAATATATGAACTAATTTCCGAAATTCCGTATTTCTCATTAAACAGAGATAATCTTATGAGAATACCTATTGAGGGAGATCCGTTTAACAGAGTACTTGTTGCAGCATTTCTGGAATCTGCCGATAAAAGTGAAGATACAGTAATTCTCACAGGTCACTACGATGTAGTTGATGTGGAGGAATTCGGTGTTCTTAAGGATATAGCCTTTGACATGGAAGCTGTTACAGAAAGGATAATTGAGCTTCCTCTCAGCGATGAAGTGAGAAAAGATTATGAAAGCGGTGAATATTACTTTGGCAGAGGAACCCTTGACATGAAATACGGTCATGCTGCAAGTATTGAGCTTCTCAGATATTATTCCGAAAATATGAAGCTTAAGGGCAATCTGCTCTACGTTGCAGTATGCGGCGAAGAAACAAATTCAGAGGGAATGCTTGCTGCTGTGCCTTTCTTCACAGAATTTGCCGAAAAACATAACCTTAAATACAGATGTCTGTTATTGATGGAAGGATATCTCCTGGATGGACAGAAGGAAGGAATTAAATACATACAATACGGAAATGCAGGTAAAGTAATGCCTATGTTTCTCTGTGTCGGTAAGATGACTCACGGTGAGGAACCGCTTCTCGGACTGGATGCAAATCTTTTGTCAGGTGAGGTATACAGGCTTATGGCTGAGAATCCTTTGTTCTGTCAGAAGAATCACGGTATTTCAACATCACTTCCATGCGGACTGAAACAGCAGGATATGAAGGAAAATTATTCTCTGTCGACAACACTGTATGCGGCATCTTATTACAATATCGCAACAATAAGTCTTGATCCGAAGGATCTTATGAATAAGCTTACCGGTGTTGCAGAACAGGCTTTTGAGAACACCAAGGCTCTGATAGAAGATAAAGTAAGAGGGTTTGAAGCCTTTGCGGGAAGAACGCCGGAATATTATATGCCGGAAACCTGTGTTATGACTTTCAGTGAGCTGTACAAAGGCCTTGAGACAGAGTACGACGGCGATCTTGAGGCTCATGTTAAAGAAATGCTAGAGCTTTACATGAAGGAAAATCCGGAAATGCAGGATGCATCGGTCAGGCTGGTAAGACACCTGGCAGAAATGTACAGTGATAAAAGACCTAAGATTATTGTTTCAATAATTCCTCCGTATTATCCTGATGTGAATCTGGATTGCGAAGATGAGGATACTGTGAGAATGATGAACTGTATAGAGGATGTAATCGGATATGCATCGGACAAATACGGAGTGACCATCGAGAGCAGTGAATATTACGGCATTTCGGATATGTGCTACACATGGCTTGCTGACGGACTGGATTTCGATACTCTCTTTGATAATCTTGTGGGAATTAACACGATGTACATGTTCCCGACAGAAGAACTGAAGAAATTCAAGGTTCCGGGAATGGTTCTCGGATGTGCGGGAAAGGACATGCACAAATACACCGAAAGACTTGAGAAGGATTACAATTTCAACGTTCTTCCGGAGCTTTACACTTATGTGATTGAGAAACTTATAGGGTAAGGTTAGGGTAAGGTGGAATAATGAAAATATTTATTAGTGCAGATATTGAAGGAATTACGGGAGTTACATCCTGGTCCGAAACAGAGTACGGTGGGGAAGGATACGAGGCAGCATGCAGACTTATGACTGCGGAAACTGCCGCAGCTTGTAAGGCAGCAGCGGATATGGGCTGTGATGTTGTTGTGAAAGATGCTCACGGAAGCGGTTTGAATATTAATATTGAAGGGCTTCCTGTCGGAACGCGCCTTATAAGAGGATGGAGATGTTCGCCTGAGGCTATGATGGGAGGTCTTGACAGTTCCTTTGACGGTGTTGTCTATATAGGATACCATGCGCCTTCAGGTTCAGATGGCAGCCCGCTGGCCCATACGGTAGACAGAAGCATAGCCGCTATTAAGGTGAACGGAAAACTTGCTTCCGAATTTACACTGAACTGTATGTATGCCGACAGCATAGGTGTGCCGTCACTTCTGATTTCAGGAGATGAATATACGTGTCTGGCAGCAGCAGATGAATATTCGGGAATCGAAACTGTATCAACAAAAAGCTGTGTTGGGAATTCGACGTACAACAGACATCCCGAGGAAGTAAAGGAAGAGATATATCGAAAGGTACAGGAAGCCGTCAAAAACATTGAAGATAAATCGATAGACATTTCGAATGAGATAAATGAGGAAATAAATCTCGAAATCAGCTACAGAGAATGCTCGAAAGCAAGGGAAGCGTCATGGTATCCCGGAGCAATTCTGAAATCACCGAATACAGTTGAGTATAAAGCCGAAAACATAAATGACTTCATGACAGCCAAAAAGTTTCTGCTTGAAGTATAGGAATTAATCAGTCACATGGAGAAATAAGAGGAAATAAAAATGGGACTGCCAGAAAACGATAAAATTAATATTGTAAATAAATACAGAAAAGGAAAGAAAAATCTTATTACGGATGTTCCGGGAGTAAAAGTCGGACATGTAACACTTCGCAGCAGTGATAAGAATATTCATACAGGAGTTACTGCTGTTGTACCGGCAGAAGGAAATCTTTTTAAAGAAAAGGTCGCCGCAGGAGTAGCTGTTCTGAACGGATTCGGTAAAAGCGCAGGACTTATTCAGGTTAAAGAGCTGGGGACAATTGAAGCACCGCTGGTTCTTACAAACACATTTTCCGTCGGCAGAGCTCTGGATGCTTTAATAAAGTATATGCTGGAGCAGAATGAGGATATTGGAGTATCAACAGGCACAGTAAACTGCCTGGCTCTCGAATGCAACGACGGAGAACTTAATGACATAAGAGGGATGCACGTTACTGAAGCACATGTAAGAGAAGCTATAGATACTGCATCAGAAGATTTTGACGAAGGAGATACAGGTGCGGGAACGGGAATGATATGCATGGAGCTGAAGGGAGGCATAGGTTCCGCATCGAGAACTGTCCCTCTGGGAGGTAAAGAATACACTCTCGGCGCACTGGTGCTTTCTAATTTCGGCGTTGCAGGAAATCTGCGCATTGATGGAGTAAGAATCCCAGCAAAAGCCGTAAACACCGAAGAAGGAGACAAAGGTTCAACGATTATCATTATCGGAACAGATATACCTATGGACAGCCGTCAGCTTGAAAGAACAGCGTCAAGAGCTGCAGCAAGCCTGGGAAGAGTCGGATCCTTTATGGGAACCGGAAGCGGTGATATAGCAGTTGCTTTCTCAAACGGAAACAGAATTAAACACTACGGCGATGATTTCACGGAACTGAAGACAATATCGGAAAGCACCGTAGACAAAGTGTTTGAAATGGCTGTCGAATCAGTGGAAGAAGCAATTATCAGTTCACTTTATCATGCACATTCAGTTACAGGAATAAGGAATAAGAAGGTGGACTGTCTTAAAGATGTTTATTAATAGTTATTATTTATAAATTTTATGGGAGGTATTTGAAATGGATACTAAAAAGCAGTCATGTATCGAAAGAGTCATGTCGAAAAGTACAGGGCTGACCCGCAGCATGAAAATGAAAGCAGCGGTTATGACCGGTGTAGGCGGAACAATCGGAACAGGATTGTTCCTCAGTTCAGGCGACGTACTTGCTACGGCAGGTCCGATCGGAGCAATAATTCTTTATATTATCGGAGGTCTGATCGCATGGCTTATGACGTGCTGTCTGGGAGAAATGTCAGCGGCAATGCCCGTTGCGGGATCGCTGCAGGCTTACACAACTGAGTTTATAGGACCTGCTATGGGATTTACCATAGGCTGGGTAAACTGGGTTGGCGGTGCTGCAACAATTTCGGCACAGGTTGTTGCAAGTGCTATCATTATGAGAGACATTATTCCTAATTCACCTACATGGATATGGATTATTGCCTTTGCTGTAGTACTCTTCGGAGTTAACCTTCTTGATGCCAAGCTCTTCGGAAACATTTCTTTCTGGGCATCAACAATTAAGATTCTCATGATTGTGGCATTCCTTATTGTCGGTGCTGCAATGGTATTCGGCGGATTCGGAAGCGAAGGAGCTGCCATTAAGAATGAAAGTCTTCTCGGAAGCAATGTAAGTCTCCTGGCAATATGCGGCTGCGTTCTCACTGCGTTCTATGCATATGCAGGAACAGAAATCGTAGCATCTACAGCAGGAGAACTTGAAGATGAAAACAAGATGGGTAAAGCAATTAACTGGACAATCGGAATTCTCATTGCTGCAGTTGTACTTTGCATTATTATCGTTTGCTTGCTTCTTCCTGCAGACCAGGCGGATGTTCTCGGATCGCCGTTTGTTTATATTTTCAGAAATGCAGGTCTTAACGGGGCAGCTCTCGTTGTAAACATCGTTGTGCTCACGTCTGCGCTTACATCAGGTAATTACTTTGTTTACGGATGTGCCAGATATCTCTGGTCAATGGCCAAGTTCGGACAGGCACCTAAGTTCTTTGCCAAGACAAGCGGAAAGGGTGTTCCTGTAAGAGCGCTTCTTGTATCGATGATATTCGGAATGCTGGCAATTATTGCAGAATTCGTTGCTGAAGATACTGTTTACCTTTTCATCGTTTACTTCATAGGCGGAGGAAACATCTTCATGTATTCGGTAATCTGCATTGACCAGTACAGATTCAGAAAACGCTATATCGCAGAAGGCGGCAAAGTTGAAAATCTTAAGTATAAGACTCCTCTGTTCCCTCTGGTACCTATTCTCGGTGTTATTGCGTTTGTGCTCATGCTGATTGCAACACTTGTGGATCCGGGTGAAAGACTTGGAATCCTCGTATGTGCTATATGTTATATCTGTATCTTTATCGGAGCAAAGATATTCGTTAAGAAGAAGGGCGGAGAAGCAGCCAACATCGATCTGTAAACATTAAACATCTGTTATATAAGAGCCGTTGTCAAAGACGGCTCTTTATTTATTGTAATTATCTCTTGTCACAGGCAAAGAAAAGATATAAAGTATTTTTTATAGGGAATAGGAATATATTATGAAAAAATACAGACTTAAAATTACAATTATCATATTGACTTTCTGCCTTTGCATGACAGGAATTACAGGAGTTCTTTCGGTAGAGAAAAGTAACGAATACCTTACGACGGAAATAGAAAACAAGCTTAAACGAAGTGCCGAGAAGAATGCATATGAGGTGAGCGCCCATCTTAACCATATGGTCGGGCTTGTGGATTCGATTCTCGCCAATGTGGAAACCAACATAGATGAGGACAGACTGTACGGACCAGGCAGCGAGGCCTATGTGAAGGAATTTGTCAACAGTCAGGGAGAATTCATTAAAAATTGTCTTGAGACTTCAAACAATGCCCACAGCCTTTATCTTGTAATGGAGCCGAATCTCACGGAATATCCTGTCGAAGTGTGGTATAAGACAGACAAAAAAGGAGAAGTTACACAGCTTTTCGTTAATCCGGAGAAAAAGAAAAAGGATCTTACAGATGAATCCATGGAAAGTATGGCATACTTCTTTAAGGCAAGAGACGAGAAGAATGACGGCGTATGGACAGGCCTGTATTTTGACGATGACTTAAATGAAAATCTGTTTTCGTATTCCAGATCTATATATGTTGGAGATAAATTTATCGGTGTTGTGGGGTCAGATATTGTTGCTGACGATACAAAAGCGCTTATGGACGAACTGAAGCTGTACGAAGACAGTAATGCCGCGATTTTTGACGGAGATTACGGATATGTGATTACACCGGATACAGAAAAAGAGCAGACTGATGCTCTCGCAAAGGCATTAAGAAAGGCGAAAGGCAGTTCCGGTGTATTTACCTATGATGTGGGAGATGAAGAGTATATTGCCGGATTCGCAGTAATGGAGAACAGATGGATTGTTGCCACGACACAACCATCCGATCAGGTTTTTATTCCTGTCGAGAGAACAAGTGCTGTCATGACAAGCGTTGCGATTATTGTGGGAATATTGCTTCTGATATTTCTTATGGGACTTTCAACATTCTTTTCTAGGAGAGAAAGCGCTCTTGAGAGAGAAAACAGAGAAAAGGACATATTGCTTTCATATCATGTGAGAAGGGCAAATGTAGGTGAGATGGTAGGAAATGTGGCACATCAGTGGAAACAGCCTCTGAACACCATAAATCTGATTCTGGCCAATCTTCTTGACAGCTACAAATACGGAGACTTTGATGAGGCGACTTTGACGGGAAGTGTACATAAAATAGAAAATATTACTGACAAGATGGCGTGTACTATCAGTGATTTTTCCGGATTTCTCAAACCGGCAGACGGCAAGATGAACGACTATAATGTGGTGGAGTGTATAGAAGGCGCCGTTTCTCTTATGGAAGAGGATTTGTCACGAAACAAGATCAACGTAAGTCTGGATTGTATCGGAGATATGGATGCATACGGATACGGCAATGAACTGCAGCATGTGATTTTTAATGTTCTGGATAATGCCAGAGACGCTGTTGTCGCATCGA
This sequence comes from Bacillota bacterium, assembly GCA_029008005.1. Classification (GTDB taxonomy): domain Bacteria; phylum Bacillota; class Clostridia; order Peptostreptococcales; family Anaerovoracaceae; genus Lentihominibacter. The sequence continues at coordinate 24,019 of JAQXIX010000023.1, forward strand.
GAGAAACAGATCGGAACATTGCTGTGGATGCAGGTATTTACGGTGATACTGTCAGAATAAGAATACAGGACAATGGCTCGGGAATGCCTTCATATATTGCCAGCAATGCTTTTGAGCCGTATTTCACGACTAAAGAGGATAACGGTACAGGCCTTGGTTTATATATATGCAGAAATATTGTCGAAAACAGAATGAAGGGGACTATTTCCATTGAAAATACAAATATCGGAGCCCTTTGCACAATTACTTTCCCGCGTAAACTCGCAGGGAAGATGAATGAGTCAAATTCATAAAAACTGTTGCAATTTGAAATCATCTTGTTATAATACTCATATGAATAATTCATTGTTAATGATGCTGATAGGAGCAGTAGTAATTGCAATTGGCTGTTACGCTATTTTGAGAGTCAGAAGACATTCTGTTAAAGAAGGTCTGGCTATGGCTGCAGGTGTACTGGGAATGGTTGCTGTACTCGCTCTTATAAAATGGTTCATAATGTAGGTGCGCCATGGGTGACAGTACGTATTTGAAACGCATGAAGATATTGTGCGTTGAAGATGATGAGGTGGCCAGAGATGCGCTTGTTACAGTCCTTAAGAGGCGCTCGTGCAGAGTTTACGCGGGAGCCGACGGAGAAGAGGGGCTGGAGCTGTACAGGAAGTATAAGCCTGACATTATCCTTGTCGATATGCTGATGCCTAATATGAGCGGAACCGAGTTGATTGAGAACATCCGCAGGGAGTGCGGAGATGAGAAGTTAGCTGTCATCGTGGTTTCGGCTCTCACCGATAGTGGATCGATTATCAATGCTGTTGATGCGGGAATTGATAAATATATTACAAAGCCCGTTGACATAGATGAGCTTCTGTCGGCCTTAGAGGAACAGGCGGAAGCAATTTACAACCAGAAATATGTTACAGGAATCGCGGGAAATGATAATCCGAGGGTTAAAGAGGATGAAATCAAGAGGGAATTTGCAGCTCTGTTAAAGAAAATGACAGGCAAAGGTCCTAAGAACGTCAACGTATCTCTCGGTGTGAGCAGTATCGAAATTACTGTTTCGGAAGTGCTCACGACTATGGAGCGGACCCTGTACGAAAAAAGTAAAAACATAGGAGTAATTAAATACACGAGAGAAGTTTTTTTCTTCTCCCTTGAAGATGAGTATTGTGAAATGATAAACAATACAATGGGGAGACGTTACCGGCTGGACAAGGTCTTTGTCAATCCGGAAAAAGACAGAATCAAACTTGTCTTCGAGGAAGTAAGGGCACGATAAGCTCTACTGAACGGCAGTGCCGTATCAGCGGGGACAGCACTTACGGTATTGGATGAAACTTACATGGAAACCATGAAGAAAGCAAGGTTTGTTCACTTGATGGTGCCACGCAAGGTTAATTTTGCGTGGTTTTTTATTTTGTTCGGTATAACTTACGTTATTTCTATATTATCAAATCATTACTAAATTATTGTTACTTTTGAGGAGGTGTCTCTATGTCAGAAGAAAACAAGGTTGTTGCTAATGACAATGGACAGGAACTTAAGAGAGGTATCAAGGGCTGGCAGGTTGCCTTCATAGGACTTGGAGGAGTTATCGGCTCATGTTACTTCCTGGGAGTAGGCTGGTGTATCCAGATCATGGGACCATCAGTATTCCTGGCATTCCTTGTTGTGGGTGTTATTGTATTCGGACTTATGATCGCTTATGCGGAATTACTTGTAAACGTCCCACGAGAAGGCTCTTTTGTCGCCTATACCAATGAGTTTCTGGGGCCAACGCTGTCGGTCGGCATGGGCTGGTCATTCTGGTTCAACTGGGTATGTTACTGCCCATCAGAAGCAATAGCTGTATCCTACGCTTTGCAGGCATTAACCGGAAACACAAGTCCGATAGCCTATGTTGCATTCGCAGTAGGAACAATGCTCGCACTGACAATTATCAACTGCTGTGCTGTTGACGTATTCGCTAAGATTGAATCAGGTCTCGCAATCACTAAGGTTTGCGTAATCATCCTGTTCATCCTGATGGCATTCGGTATCTGGGTAGGCCTCTGGGGTAATCCTGACGGAACGCTTACAACAGTTTCAAACGAAGCAATTAAGGATGGATTCCTTGGAACAAGCGTAAACTTCGGTTCAGGTGTTGGATTCTACGGTGACCTGTTCCCTAACGGATTCGCAATCGTAGTTGTTATGATGGTAGTTGTACTGGTAACATTCCAGGGTACTGAAATCGTTGGTCTCGCAGCTGCAGAATCACAGAATCCTGATGAATCAGTTCCTAAGGCTTGCAGAAGCGTTACTTATCGTATTGTTCTGCTTTACCTGTTACCGATTCTTCTCGTTCTGCTTGTATACCCTACACAGCTGGCAACAGACGAAAGACCTGTATTTGCAGATATAATGGCTGCATACGGACTCACTCCGTTCTTCTACATATTCCTGGCTGTAGTACTGGTAGCTGCATTCTCATGCGCTAACACAGGATTCTACGGAACAGTAAGATGTATGTACGGTCTTTCAATCGAAGGTCTTGCACCTAAATTCCTCTCGAAGCTGAGCAAACAGCAGGCTCCGAGAAACGCAGTACTCTTCACACTGGCATTCATGTGGGTTGTACTCATTATCGGTCTTATTTCAGAGCTGACAGGATTCCTGGCTAACCTCTATGGTTCACTTCTTTCAATGTCAGGCTTCACAGGAACTCTCGCATGGGTTGGAATTATCCTCTCACAGAAGAGATTCAGAAGCAGACTTAAGAAGAACGGGTATGATCCTGAAACTTGCCTGAAGGCAAGAGTTAAACCTGGACTTTCCTGGGTTCCTTGGTTTGCTATGATTGCACAGCTTATCTGTCTGGTAATGCTCGCATTCGGCGACATCATCGATCCTTCCGGAGATGCAGGCGGCGGACTGGTAATATTCTGTATTGCTACTTCAGCAGTAGTTCTTCCGATGATCGTTTACTGGATCCAGAGGAAGAGAGGCATTGTATCAGAAGTAAGAACTCTGAAGCCTGGTGAAAAGTCATTTGATGAATTGTTCCCTCCATTGAACAAATAAATCTATGATATTATCAATACGACTGGAGTGTCCTCCTTGGCATTGTTGCCGAGGAGGACATTTTTATGTTAACATTGAAAAAAAGGAAAGAGAGTGATGTTATGGAAGAAAAACTTTTTGAATTGAAATTAAAAGGTTACTGCTGCAGTCAGATAATAACGGAGATGTCTTTGGAATATATGGGAATGGACTGTCCCGAGCTCGTTGCATCATCTGAAGGTCTTTGTGACGGAGCAAGAGTGGGAGGTACATGTGGAGTTGTTACCGCAGGTCTGGCAGTAATGTATCTGGCAGACAGAGAAGAAGCGAAGAAAGGACTTGATCTCGAATTTACCGAATGGTTTGAAGAAGCATTCGGCAGCATTTCCTGTACAGATCTTCTTGGGGACGATCCGGCAGCTAAAACAGTGAAGTGTCCCATGATGGTAGAAGCGGCTCTAACGTGGCTGGCAGATATGCTTGAGTGGGAATAAGGAGGACTCAGTATGAGTAATAAGGGAATTTTTGAATTTCTGAAGCAGCATGCGGGAGAATCGCCTGTTTCATTTCATATGCCGGGTCACAAAGGTGCATCCTTTTACAAAAAGACAGGTTACAGCAGTTTTATGAAAAACATTGCAGACTATGACATTACAGAAATTCCGGGAGCAGATAATCTGTTTCAGACCGAAGGTATTATAAAAGAAACAGCCGAGAAATATGAGAAACTTTACGGAGTGAAGAAGTCATATCTTCTTGTGAACGGCACCAGCTGCGGTATCATTGCCGCAATTACTGCTTCGGTTCCTAAAGGAAAAAAGCTGATAATGGCCAGGAACTGCCACAAATCCGTTTTTAATGCACTGAATCTGGGCGGTATAGAACCGGTTTACGCATATCCGGAAAGGATAGAAGAGTATGGAATTACGGGACAGATTAGCCCTGATGAAATCGGTAGGCTGATTAAAGAGAATGAGGATGTTTCGGCTGTAATTTTGCCGAGTCCGAATTATTACGGAGTGTGCAGTGACATTAAAAAAATAGCGAAGATATGTCATAAGAACAATGTAACATTGATTGTCGATCAGGCACACGGAGCACATCTTAAATTTTTCGGAAAATACCCGGGAAGGTATCTTCCGCCTGCTGCCGAAGATTCCGGTGCCGATATAGTAATTAACAGTACACATAAAACGCTCGCATCTCTGACTCAGAGTGCAGTGCTTAATGTGGTTTCTGATAAGGCGGACACATCAATTCTCGAGGATAAGCTTCAGGCTGTAGAAAGTACAAGCCCGTCTTATCTTCTTATGGCATCACTTGATATTAATGCAGACATACTATCAGGAAAGGGTCTTATACTTTTCAAGAGATGGAAAAACAATCTCAAGTGGTTTTACAAGAAAGCTGCGTCAATTCCGGGACTCGAAATTATGAAAACCGAAATGCTTGACATGACGAAAATTAATCTGGATATGAGCCTTTGCGGTATTGATGGTATACAGCTGGAGAGGGAACTGAATGCTGTGGGAATTTATCCGGAGCTTGTTACCGGGAATATTGTTATGTGCATGACGGGAATCGGGAACACGAGAAAAGATTACAGAAGACTGATTGAAGCACTGAGAGAGATTTCCGAAGAAACAGGTGTTATAAGCAATTATGAGAAACAGACAGGTGAACAAACTGAACTCTGGACAAAGAGAAGGAATATACACCCGATTCCGGAAACTAAAATGAGCGTGAACATTGATGAGGCAATAGGGCGTGTATGCGCATCTTCCATAATACCTTACCCGCCGGGAATACCGCTTATATGTCCGGGCGAGGAAATAACCGACGAGGAAGTTGAGTATATTAAATACCTTAGAAACGAGGGAGAGAAGGTTATGGGAATTGACGAAAGCGGAAATGTTATCGTCGGTGCCTGATAAATCAAAACTTAATAAAATCTTAATATGTCGAATACTTTTTTCTTAAAGAGAAGAGTGGGATAATAGCTTCGGAGGAAATGATATGGCAAAGATACTTATCTGTGATGACGAAAAGGATATTGCAAAGGCTCTCGACATATACCTT